>JAZRGB010000019.1:0-13485 GCA_045643965.1 Candidatus Enterousia sp.
AAGACGACACTCAAGATTAATTGTGGGGTAATACGATGTATTTTGATGTATAATCTTGTAAAAAACATTTGACATTTATCGTGTCAAAATATAAACTGTGCGTGGTTTAAAAACCAAACCTAAGGTTTCGGATGGTTGGCAGAGCGGTCGAATGCGGCGGTCTTGAAAACCGTTGTGGGGGCAACTCCACCGGGGGTTCGAATCCCTCACCATCCGCCATAAATAAAAAACGCCCCTCGGGGTGTTTTTTTATTTATGATGATGTGTGGCCTGGGATTAGAACCGCAACGCAGTTGCACAGGTTCGACAACAAGTAGATTTCAAAAGTGAAACGTATTGAAATCGTCACGGTTGCCCCGCAGGCACAAGTGCCGAGGGAATACGAAGATAAACAATTAGTAAAATCTTAAAAAATCGCAGTTCACAAGATTTTTTTGATTTTAGTTATTGTGTATCAAGGCTTCCCTTCATCCATCCGCCATAAAAATCAAATGCCCCTTGTGGGCGTTTTTGTCCCCTCCATTAATTTGTTTACAATTATATATTGATTTTATTCCTGACGATTGATAATATTTGTAAGTCGTAAACAATAAAGTTATAAACTAATGTTATTAAATTCTCTCTATTGGTTTAGTCTATTAACAATTAGTGTAATAATTAGTGCTTTATTTTATAACTATATATGTATGTTAATAGTGGCTGTGTTATACTACCTTTCAGTGTCCAAAAGTTATTATGTTAATTTAGTAATAAAATTATTATGTTTATTTGTACCACGTACATATAAACATATCATATCAATCTATAATATCTCTTATAAAACTAAATTTAAACAGTATCACTTAAATAAGTTTTGGATAGAAATATGCGATACTTGTTACAAAAAAACACGTAGCGATTCATTTTATTATATACAAGCCCCTAATGATAAACGACTCGCTATCACTATAACAAACTGGTCTGCACGACAGCTACAATATTGCGATATGCAAAATTTTATTGCATATTGTGATATATACATACATGCAACAAAACACCTTGCTGACACTACAGATGAACTGTACGAAGCAACTGTGTCTCTACTAGAAAAAGTATTATTTAAACGTTATGATATTGAATGTGACCGAAAACAAACATTAACGACACTAGAACAAAGAATATCTAATATATATATAAATAAAAAACAGCATAATTCTATACTGAAAATAGAAGGATCTTTTTTCATAAAAGAAGTATGCAACGAAATTTATATTCGTGCATGGATGTTATTTTTACACGAAAAATTTGGTGTCCCAAATTTACAAATTATGTTTTCAAAAGAAACAATTAATTCCTTTTCTATTAGAAACATAAATAACACTATCTCTCTATCTCCCATAAAGATCAACAAATTTATTTTTTCGCAAAAGAAAGAATTAGAGAAAATTTATTATAAATAGCCTCCGGCGTGGGTGTTTTTTTTGTTTTTAAAAATTTGACTTTTGAATATAACAAAGGTTATAATACACGGCATGAAAAAGATATTTTTGGGATTTTTAGTATTATCCATACTGACATTAACGGGTTGTGGTGTAAAATCTGAACTGAAACGCCCGGGTGATTTCCCACGAAATTATCCTGTTTATTAAAAATATGCGGGTATGGCGAAATTGGTAGACGCACTGGATTTAGGTTCCAGCGGGGCAACCCATAGGAGTTCAAGTCTCCTTACCCGCACCAATAATACCAAAAAAGTATTTTTTGTAAAAAAGACTTGATTTTTTATTATATATACCCTAAAATCGGTCGCAGAATAAGATAAAAGGCGAATAAAATGGCATCTAAAAAAGGTAGCAAAGAAGTTGTACAGTTAAGAAATTCTGAAACTGGTGTATTCTATATCACAACAAAGAATACAAAGTCAGAAAATACAGCTGGCAAAATGAAATTCCGTAAATACGACAAAAAATTGCGTAAGCACGTTGTATTCACAGAAGCAAAAATGCCTCACTAATATTGTGTCGCATGATTGTGCAAAGATTAAATCCCCCGATTGGGGGTTTTTTTTATGCAAAAACCATATTTTTTATACCTTAATTTGCTGTTTTGCATATTTTTTTCGACAAAACACTTGACTTTACATACCAAATACATATAATTTGCATAAACTTTTCGTCAAAATGCGAAAATAAGTTCAATAAAAACAAAAATAAGAGAAAGCAATATGACAGATTTTGCAATCTTTCAAACTGGTGGCAAACAATATCGCGTTGCAAACGGCGATGTTATCAAAGTTGAAAAACTGAACGCCACAGGTACAGTTGAATTTGACCAAGTATTAATGGTCGGTGACAAAATTGGTACACCATTCGTCGAAGGTGCCAAAGTTGTTGCAGAAGTAGTTGAACAGAAACGCACTGACAAAATTTTGGTTTTCAAGAAAAAACGTCGCCAAAATTATCGCCGCACAGCCGGTCATCGTCAGTTCATTACTGTTTTGAAAATAACAGATATAAAAGCCTAAGGAGTTTAAACTATGGCACATAAGAAAGCTGGTTCGGCATCTACGAACGGACGCGACTCTGCTGGACGCAGATTGGGCGTTAAAAAAGCTGGTGGCAGCCGTGTTATCCCAGGCAATATCATTATTCGCCAACGTGGTACATCTGTACACCCAGGCTTGAATGTTGGTATGGGTAAAGATCACACAATCTTTGCTAAAATCGCCGGCATCGTAAAATTCAAAAAGGGCAACGGCGACAGAAAAACTGTTTCTGTTATCCCAGAAGAAGCAAAATAATAAAAAATCCCCCAATCGGGGGATTTTTTATTTCTTATTATTCTAAGCATTTAATCTTATTATATTTTTTTACAAAAACGCTTGACAAATCTTTTTTATGTATTATATTACTCCCAGAAAATACTAATAAAAGGATTTATTATGAACGAAACAGGTATCATGCAAGAAATCAGAACCTTGGAACAAAAAATCCAAGAATCAACTGAACGTGTTGCTGAATTGTCAAACAAAATCACAGAACACGGGGTCGGATTAAGTTTTAACGCAGTCGGTCAAACTGACACTATTTACGAATACGAAATTGATAGAGAAAATATGATTCAACAGCAGATGATGTTAAAGCAAAAATTGGCATCACTGTACAAACAGGTCCAAATTCGATAAAATACACATCCCCCTGTTGGGGGATTTTGTGTTAGAATATAAACAAGGGTACTGTTATGGCAAATTATTCAAAATTAGGCAATTTAAAATCTGCTGAAATGTGCGTCTTTTTAAAAATGCTGTTTGAATCACGCAGCACGCCCAATACAGGCGAATTACAGAATAAATTAAACCAAGTCATCAAAGCAGATGAATACCGTTTGATTTACGATAAAATACAAACACTGGAATTACAAAAAGAAAAAATAGCGGAACAAATCGACAGATTATCAGGTCCACACGATATAGATAACGACGCTTATACAAAGTTTCAAAAATATTTTGGAATATACAAAACAATTAATCAATCTATATTAAAACAGCACTCTCGTATAATCGGCGTGTAAATAAAAATTCCCCGATTGGGGAATTTTTATTTACATACCGCAACATACGGCGGGTGGGAACGTGACGCATCAATCTGCCCTGCCCCACAATCAAGGCAATTAAACTTTCTGTTCTGAGAATGCATTTTATCTAATGGTACAGACACCCCAGACAATTCAGAAACATTATTTACATATGTCATATTTGGGAATCCAAAATAAACTGCACGTGATGGCCCAGTGCATTCTGAAATATTACCAGGATAACAACTGGGGTTATTTGCCTTGGCCGCGTCTGGAACACAATATGACACACATGTTTCTGAATCTGTTATCATGCGTTCACAGTCAGTACATGACGTTTGCGGTATTCGTAATGTGGTACCAAACGCACCAAATACATTATTCGATACAATACTGTCACACTTTTTAGAATCAGACGCCGACCCCGGCTCAACAACACATTCCCATTCCAATGTATTATAATTTAATCGTGCAATCATATTGTTCGGACATGCACGTTCTGGAAATGGACTGACACATTCCCAAACATCATCAACCATAACAGCATTTTGATTTCCAGAACACAATGGACGACGCGATTCATCTGGAACGCATTCTGATAAATTAGAATCCCATATCATATCACCACCACAATCGGTCTTGGTGTTATAATTGATACACTGCCAACGCCCAAAGCGATATGTTTTAGCAGTACCCACAGGACAATTTATATCCGCACTTTCAACAATCGTGTATCCGTTACCGACATCTGGCACATCGTATTGTGTTAAATACACCAACTGCCCATCTTGTAAATTCATCTGCTTTATTATTGCGTTCGGCACAATACGTTTAGTCGATGTTCCCCCAGACATAATTGAATTTTCTTGAAACAGGCCAAATGTATCCGATTCTGCGAAATAACGTTCTAAAATTTCCAGCATTTCATTATAATACGATGCGCCAATCGGGGCGGTTGCTGTAACGATATAATGATTCATCTTTTTTCGCCCATTGTCTGCATCACAAGAAACAACACGCATACCGCTGTTCAAACAGACAAATTCACTGACGATACCATTTTGTTCAACACAAATATCTTCGAATTCAAAACCGTTTATCTGGGCATTATGAACCGCTGTTGCACACTGGGCAATGGTACGCATATCAGACTGACTGACCGCGTATTCTGTATCATGCAAAGCAATCTTTTGCGACGGACTGTCCAACAAATAATAGCCCGCCATAAATAGTGCAACTAAAAACATGATAAAAATATTCATCATTCCCTCTTGCGATTTATAAAAAGTCTAGGTAATATACAAATAAATTGCAACAGAAAATCTGGAAGTACTATGAAAAAAATTTTATTTATATTAGCAACCGCCGTATTAACATCTTGCGGATTCACACCGATGTATTCTGGTAAAACCACCGATATTTATGTCGCACCAATCAGTGGAATTGACGGAATTGAACTGCGTAATGCGTTATGGGCAGAATTCGGAAATCAATACGGGGAAGACGCGACATATACGCTTAATGTAAAACTAAACACACCACAAACACAATATAAAGCACTGGAACAAACAGGTGATGCTGCATGGCAAGAAGTATCATTGACCGCAAACTATGTTTTAAAACACGGCAACACAGAAATTGCCAGCGGTTCTGAACGTGCAGCCGAATCGTATCCCTTTGTATCATATTTGGTTGCTTCAAACGCTTCTTATAATAACGCTGTAAAAAATGTTATACGCACACTGTCAGAACAAATCAGTGCACGTGTAATCGCAGAAACATATAAATACGAACACAAAGACAAGTAATGAAGTGGCGTGACACAGATTTTAAAAACGGCATAACAAATATTCGTGCGGTATTGATTTACGGGCCTGATGCTGGTCAGGTTGATGAATATTGTGATTTAGCAATTGAAAAACTGGGCGTTGAAAAAGACAACTTATTTGCACTGGATTCTGATGAGTTGCGTGAAAAACAAGATGCCCTGTTTGCAGAAGCATGTACGCCTTCTATGTTCGGCGGCAATAAAATGGTTTTGATATCAAATGCAGGTGACGCATGTGCCAAGGCGGTTTCAGAACTGATATCGCACAGCGGTTTATGTGCCACAGTTATTGTCGCAGCAGGCGATTTACGTGCTGGTGGTGGCCTGCGTACATTATTCGAAGGTGCGAACAACATGGCGGCACTGGCATGCTATACAGACGATGCAAAAACATTGGCCGCATTAATACGTAGTGAATTATCTGCATCCGCAGGAATTACCCAGATTACACCAGATGCAATGGATTATATGACATCACACTTGGGTAGCGATCGTGGTATTACACGTGGATTCTTGGCAAAAATCGCACTGTATGTTGACGACAAACGTATCGTTGAACTAAGCGATGTTGAAAAATGCCTGCCTGATACAGGTGCTGCAGATATGGATGACTTTCTGTACTCTTTGACGGCTGGACACATACAGCAAACTATGACTGCACTGGACAGACTGTTGTATGACAACAAAGAATCTAATATGTTAGTACGCATGCTGGATGGACATTTTAAAAAACTGCAAAACGCAGTTGTAAATGGTCAACTGCCACGCCTGTTCTGGAAAGTCGAAGACAAATTTAAACAAGCAATCAGAATCTGGTCAGAATCTGAAATAACAACTGTTTTAATCAGATTAAACGAACTGGAAAAACAACTGCGTACAACTGGTATGCCCGCCGAAATTTTACTGCGTGATTTCGCACTAAAATTGTCACTGCGTGCTGCCAGATTGGCATTAAAAAGAAGGAACTAAATAAAAATGTTAGCATCTGTATATGCACCAAAGGATTTTAAAAGACTGCGTGCGGCTGGCGATGTTGTTGCCCGCTGTTTTGATTTTATTTCACCGCATATCAAAGCCGGTATTTCAACAGGCGAAATCGACAGAATGGTCGCACAATTTTTGAAGGAAAACGGTGCAAAATCTTCGGACTTGGGTTATCAAGGATACCCAAAACACATTTGCACATCTGTTAATGACGTTATTGTTCATGGCATTCCCAGCGATGCTGTTATTTTAAAAGATGGCGATATTGTTAATGTTGATTTAACAGCCGAATACAAAGGTTTTCATGGCGACGCATCACGTATGTTTATGATTGGAAACGTATCAAACCAAGCACGCAAATTAGTTCAAGTATGTCAAGACGCATTAAACGCTGCAATTTCAATATGTGCCCCTGGCGTACCATTGTCTGAAATTGGCAAAACAATTGAAGAAGTTGTCAAACCACACGGTTTTTCAATATCACGTGACTTTGTTGGACATGGCATCGGCAAGGTTATGCACGATGATCCACAAATTTATCACTTTTATGATAAACGCTGGGACAAGGTAAAAATGGTTCCTGGTTTGGTATTTACTATTGAACCAATGATTAACACAGGTTCAGCAGAATGTAAAATCGATGAAGACGGATGGACCGCACGCACTGTTGATGGGGGACTGTCTGCACAATGGGAACACACAATCGGTATAACCGAAGACGGTGCAATCATATTTACAGAAAAAATGATTTAATATATGCCGAAACAAGACGATAAATTTTATCTTGGTCACCGTGAACGTTTAAAAGACAAGTTCCTGGATAACAAGTTAACAGAATACGAACAGTTGGAGTTGTTATTAAGTTTTGCGATTCCACGCCGTGATGTTAAACCACTGTCCAGAAAGTTAATCGAACACTTTGGCAGCGTATATTATGTCATCATTGCTGAATACGATGATTTGATAGCTGTCCCAGGCGTTGGCCGTTCAACCGCTATATTAATCAAATTAGTATGCAGTCTTATCAGTATCAGTCATATTAAAAAGTTAACAAACATCCCTATATTTCGTGACCACGCAGCCTTGGAAGATTATTGCAGAATGCAACTGGCGGGTAAATCAAACGAAGAATTTCATGTATTATATTTAGATAGCAACTTTAGATTAATCGAACACGAAGTACACAGCAAAGGCACTGTTGATTCATCTAATGTATATATAGACAGAATTATGCACAAAGCATTAAACAAGGGCGTAAAAAGTTTAGTATTGTTGCATAATCACCCTGTGACAGATAATATGTTTTCAATTCAAGACGTTGAATTAACACAAACAATCGAAACAACATTAAACGCATGTCATCTATCATTGTACGATCATTATGTTATTGTTAATGGCGTTATGTATTCTTTGCGTGCAACAGGATTATTAAACAAATCGCAAATGCTGTAAATACTATTCAGAAGTCACACCTTCTATGTTCTGTGGCTCACCAGCACCGAATAATGGCGAAACAGAATAAGGAACCGTGTGTGCTGGCATATCAGAATAATCGACCCCAGAATCGTATATATCCATATATTCATACAGATTCCCCATTGCATCATCCCTTAACGCCAGTAATTTATTCACTTCTTCAAGTGGGACTTTTATTGTTTTACAACCAACCCCAAAAACATCGCCACCGTATATAACGTTCAACACCGGCTTGGCAACCGATAAAATACCGAATATCAGCACCAAATGTTTCATATTAGAGAATATATCATTCTTGGCACCACGTATCATTGATAACGCCCAGCCAAACAGCAATATACCTGTTAATGCGGTTATAATAATCCACATATAACCGATAAACGTTTCAAAACTACGAATTATACAAGATGGATCTTCCATATAGACAAAACTTGCATCCACGTGTACTTTATGGAATCCCGAATTTTCCAACAATCGAATTATCGTATTTGTATTCATAATTCTTTATTTTTTAGACGCAGCCTGGGTGAAAAAGCCAGGGATAGAAAAATCTTCGTCATTGGCGGCCACACCTGCCCAACCAAACAAATCACCCATTATGCCACTGTCATCACGTTTTACCTTTTTAAATGGCAAAGGTAAAATATTTTTTAATTTACCGATTTTACCAGATGTTTCTGTCTTTGGTGCAGATGGAATTTTATCTTCGTTTTGAACAAATTCTGTTGCCAACTGTGCCAATGTTGCATCTGTTTCATCAGATTGCATAACATCCGCATCATCAATCACAGCAACTGTTTCTATATTTTCATGTGGTGTTACATCTTCACGCAGTGGCGTCATGCTTTCCAACAGTTCTTCCAATGTTTTTTCCATTGGACTTTCTGGGATTTCTGTATCTGTTATTTCAGCAACTTCTGCCACATCTTCGACTTCGATTTCTGATATATCGGATTCTGGTTCTGCAACATCAACTAATTCTTCTGCTGCCGGTTCGATGATATCTTCTGATTCTGGCACAACATCAACAGCAACATCTTCTGTCACATCTTCAACATCTTCTGCAACAACAGGTTCCGCTTCTGGTTCGTCATCATTAATCGCCAACACCGACAAAATTGGAACAACTTTGTCTTCTTCGACAATTTTTTCTTTGACTGGGCTTTCTGGTTCGGCAGCCATTTCTGCAACTGGTTCTGTCATAACTGGTTCGACCATAACAGGTCCTGTAACTGTGACTGTTTCATCGACAGTAACATCAGAAATTTCTGGGATTGTGGGAATTATTTCTGAGTTTTCATTTGACACAACTGTTTCGGCAGGTTTCACTTCTGAAATAGCAGAATCGCAATCTATGGGCACACCAAATAAAATTGTATCTTTGTCTAAACCAAGTGTTTCCCTGACCTCTTCAAAAGCGGCACGAATCTGATGCATTTCAAATGTTTCATTACCAGAAATATAAATAATTTTTGTCTTCATAAATAAATCCCCCACAATTATGCTGGATATTATATCACATTTTAGGGTTGAACGCATATAAAAAATGTCTTAATATGTAAATATGTCAGATTTAAAAGAACAAATTTTTCATGAACTGGCCAACTTGGAAGAAGCCGCCGCACGTTTACGTGGAACTGCGATACACGCGGGCAAGCAAACTGATTTAGAAGTGGCAATTTTAACCGAACAGGTAAAAAATCTGCGTGAAAAAAACACACGTGCCACAGAAATGATTGATAAATCCATAAACATATTACAAAAGTTGAAGAAATGAGTGTTGTATCAATACCAATCGTAAACAAAAATTATCAGATGGGCTGTGAAGACGGCCAAGAAATGCGTCTGATTGAACTGGGACGTATGGTTGATGCACGTGCACGTCAAATACTGGATAAAATTGGTCCACTGCCTGAAAGTTCTTTGTTGGCAACACTGTGTATTGTTATGGCAGATGAAATAAAAAGCAAACCAGCAGCCGCAGCAACAGATGCAGACTTAAAAGAAATCTTGGCACGCATCCGTGAAATAAAACATAAAATTTCCCAATAATAAAAACTATTGTGTTTGTTTTGGCAGAACAATCGTGTCGTTATAAAATGACAAGAAACGTGTTCCTGTGCCGCAATAGAATTTTTGTAAAGAATCTTTGTATTCACGCACAGCAGCAACCCAACGTTCATCTATTTCGGTTTGTGCACCTTGGTATGCTGTAAAGGCACCAACACCACCACCAATACCCGCACCAGTCAATGTTCCTTTTAATCTGGCCTTGTTCGACAAATCAATCATACCACCATCAGATGCATCACGTGACATTACATCAAAATTATCCCACAATTTTTCTTGTGTCCATCCTTCAAAATCTAATGACAACGATGATGCTTCGCCGTTTCCAGAACGTCCAACAAAAGTATTATTTAAATACGTCTTTTTCACATCGTACAAATCTGTACTTTTAAGACCAAATCTTGGTTCTTCGACACCAACAACCATTACCGGAACACGGTTTACAACCTTGCTGGCATTCTCTATTTGTACATAACGTTTTTCATCACGACATTCCGTACTGACCACATCCAACATCTTGCCATCCACCAAACAATATTTGGTTTGAACCTGGTCAAATTTTTCTTCGTACATATCACGCAATGTATATGGCTGTTTATTGCTTGGTTTTGTCTTACCAAAGTAATCTTTAACTGTGCCACCAGTTAAAGATTCCGGTTTACATACATTGTCACCATCACATAACATAAATGTATTAATATCGCTTATCAGAACATAGGCCTTTGCTTCACCAATATTATCATCCACTTTTTTCAAATATCCCCACAAACAAGACTTTTCAACCCCATCATGGATACATTTTTCAATTCGCATAACCGATTCGCCATCGGCAACCATATTGCCCATAACTGCACCAGCAGCCGCATTTACACCGGCAGACATAATCATATCGCCTGCAACCTTGCCACTATATGAACTGGCCGCCATTAAACCTGCACCACCAACAGCACCGACAACAGTACTGGTTATCTTATCCTTGCCACCACCCAACAGACTGTCATGACCAACTTCGTTTTTACCGGCAACATTACCCCCCAAACCGCCCAGCACAGCACCGCCAATAATTTTAATAACAGCGTTCTGCTTTTGTTCTTCGTTCATAACCTTTTTAACGTCTTCAACGGTCGGTTGAGTGTCCGCAGGAAATTCAACGTTACCCGCATCTGGCAACAATGTCGCTTCGGGGAAATTAGAAATATTACAATCAAAACTGTCGCCAGCAGCCAAATTCGCACGTGCAACAACCAAATCACCGCCATTTTGCCCCTGGCCAATTACACGCAATTCAACAACAGATGTACATGTTGGTGCACCACCAGCCCCCATACCAATCGTCGGACGTGCCCACTCAAACGTACCGTTTGGATAAATCATTTTGCACATTTCCAACTGATCAACTGTGACAGCCGCATTTGCATCACCAGCCATTATTTGATTAGCCAATTGCTGATTTGTAACGTTTATTGGCAATTCAACCGGGGCCGCTTGTTCAACTGGTGCAGTTTGCTGATAACGTTGTTCATTAACCTGTTGATACCCCTGGGCATTACTGCGTGAAACATTGCCGACACGTATTGCAGCATCAGAAACACATGGCACTGTACCCAATGCAACCAAAACAGACAAAAAACTTAAACGATTGTATTTCATATTCTCTCTCTTACCAAATACAACTGTTATGATACAACTAGAACTGTAATCTTAATCTGACACCAACGTCAACCAGTCCCAAACGACCACTTTCATACCAGTTTGTATAATGGAACACACTGTCGTATGGTGCTTCGTATTCAGAACCTGCACCGTCACCCAACCATTCAACCTGGGACAATACAATACTGCCAGAATTTTTAACCTGACCCAAGTTTGCATAACGTACAAACATATCCAGTTTCAAACCGCCCTGTAATTCTGTTGTAACACCACCTTCCAACATAAATGCCAACTTTTCTGTTGTACCGCCATTATGATACGCAACAATATCAGAAATACCAGTCAACTGGCCAGCACCTGCATACAATGGATCCATAACAGAATAGAAAGTATTATCATACACCGCATAGTCAGAAATTGTATTCAATGAAATACCAACACCAGCCCCAACATACGGACGCAAAGACCCACCAGCCAAATAACCAGTAAACGAATCAATATTGTAATAAACATTTAACATTGTGACATTTGCAGTAATCGCACCACCATCAACCTGGGCTTCTATCATACCACCTGCACCGTCGGACGTATTAACTGTTTTTGGATATGACATACCAGAATAACGCAAATAAGAAAAATCAATACGAACATCATTGTTGATTGCCGCACCAACTGAAACTTGAAGCGGAATCACAGAATCAGAAATAAAACCTGCTTCTTCAAATGCACCAGGTACAGTATAAGCATCTTCTTCGCCGGTATAATCAGCATTCATTCCACCCATCAACGACACATTATACGCAACAGACAAACCAACATACAGACCACTGTCTGCCAATCTATCATAATCGGCCGGCTGATAATACTGACGCCCTGCGGTTGTTTGCGACGACCCAACACGTGGCAAAGAACCAGTCATACGTGTTGGCCGTGCTGCAACAACATTATTGGCATATTGCGGATAACGCACACCAGGCTGAACCTGTTGATTAAAGGCATTACTGTAACCATTTTGATATTGCATTTGTGGTTGCACCATACGATTGTTTGCAGACGGCATATACCCCATCTGCTGACCACGCATAGCACCCCCCTGATAATTTTGATAAACTGGATACGCCGCACCTGCCGCACATGGCAAAGCCAGCAAAACACCCGTCAAAACGGCAGAAATCTTTGATTTAATCATGCCTTTCCCATTATTCCTTTGTCTTATTATATCATTTTTTAGCCCCCCGTGCAAGAAACAAGTAAAAAAATCCCGCCACGACGGCGGGAATTGTCCAATATAAGTTATTTTTTATTCAATTTAGAACTGAACGTTCAAGCGAACACCCAATTCAGCTTTGACATCTGTGCCATTTTGTGACTGTTCATGTGCAGTATCCAGTGTATATTCACCATATACAGCAACCTGAGTTGTGTCAGTCATTTGATATGCAGCAGACAGACCGATTACATATTCATCAAATCCGTCGTTCATATCTTTTACTTGTGACATCAAACCATCAACAATTTGCTGTTGAACAGCAGCACCAACTTGTGCAGCAGCAGCCACTGGTTTATTCATTTTCACAGCCAACGCCTGTGCAACTTCTGTTGGCATTTTACCCAAACCAGAAGCCAAACCTTCTACACCATTGTCTGCATGGTGTTTGTATGTAAAGCTGGCACCAAATGACCATTTGTCGTTCATTTGATAGAATGCTTTTAAGCCGGCATTAACTTCGGTTGCAGATTTTAAATCAACAGATATTTCATTTTCAAAACCCAATTTTGTCATTGGCATGGCCAAACCAGGTGCCAATGTAACATTATAGCCTGTTACATCAATACTGTTGTTGTCGTTACCGAATGTACGCAAAACTTCTGCGAATGCAGCAACGCTGATTTTTTCAAATTGTTTACCAAACTGTGTTCCA
>JAZRGB010000020.1:0-1690 GCA_045643965.1 Candidatus Enterousia sp.
AACGGCGGCAGTACCCAACGCATCCGCATCAACACTACCTACTTTGGTAGCCATGCCACTTACGCCATTGTCAGCATGATGTTTATATGTAAAGCCTGCACCAAATGACCATTTGTCGTTCATTTGATAGAATGCTTTTAACCCTGCATTAACTTCGGTTGCAGACTTCAAATCAACAGAAATTTCTGATGGAAAACCTAACTTAGTAATTGGCAAAACACCAGCTACCTTAAAACCAGTTACATCAATACTGTTGTTGTCGTTACCGAATGTACGCAAAACTTCTGCGAATGCAGCAACGCTGATTTTTTCAAATTGTTTACCAAACTGTGTTCCAACATGGAAACCCCAGCGACCATTTGAATAATTATCATAATCAAAACCTGTTGCAGTGTACGCACCAGACATTTCACTGATGCCGCCCAATTGTGCGTCTGCATACAAGTCCCATACATAACCTGACATTTCCAATGCACGATATTTCAAACCTGCACGACCCAGATGCATACCTTTGCGGTCAATATCACCATCGTGTGTATAACCTAATTTTGCATACGCTTCCAGATTGTCCAGAATACCGTAACCCAATTCTTCGTGTAAACGCCAGATTGGAAATTCTGTTGCACCGTCATGATTTTTCTTAATCATTGCTTCTGTATCATCTGCGATTTTATACATAACACCCGCAGATGTTTTGGAATATACACTGCCCTGCTTTGGCATATACAGTGGGTTTTCCAAATTCGCAGCATACGCTGGTGCAGATAAAACTGACAACGCAATTGCCGCTTTTAGTGTTTTTTTCATCTTTTAACTCCTTGGTTTCGATGAATTGCCGCACCCCCATTATTGGCAAGATGCAGGTTCATACCCATACCGCCCATTCTTGGCAACAGTACGTTGTTCTGATATGAACAATTATATTTTTGCACTGTTTTAGGACAGATGTCAAAAAAACTTTTTACTTGACAAGAAAAAGACTTGAAATCCAGGAAAAATGACCTATATAAATTTACTGTGATGGGATGGCACAGGACTTCAATTAATAAAAAAAGGAGTTCGATATGACAACACAAACAATTGCTGAACAACAAAAAAAATTCGTTATTAAAATAGACAAAAGCATCGAACGTGCCATCGATTCTGCGACACGAAAAAAACTTGTCGATGCATATATGAAATTATTTACTGGATTTGCATGGGTTAACTGGACCAAGAAACAATCACTGGGACGTGCATGGCAAAACGCACTGGGCCAATGCGAAGGATTCTTGAAAACTAAAAACAAAAGCAATCCGGCTGCAAAATATTTGGACAAAGTTTCAAAAGCACACAAAACATATTGGTCGCGTGTGATTATGACAAACGAAAACAGTCCGAACACTATTAATAAAACACCTGACGAAATAAAGTGCTTGCAACAATACGGGCAAAAACAAATTCGCGAGGCAATGGATACGATAAACCTTATCCTGGCACGCTATAACGAATATGTCGAAGAAATGTCGGCCACCAACACAAAATCTGTTGAAAAACAGCATAGTGTACAGACTATCCAAAACAAACCTGAACACGTTGCCGCACAAAACACATCACAACAACCAATGCAACAGCAAGTTGCACAGCCACAGGTTGCAGAAATGCAAAAGCCAATGCAACAACAGGTTGCACAGCCACAGGTTGCAGAAAT
>JAZRGB010000021.1:0-15587 GCA_045643965.1 Candidatus Enterousia sp.
CACATAACAACATTTATACATTTTGCAACAACCAGATTGTTATACTTTGAATCTGGCAAGATTTCACGTTTTGTTGCAGCTTTACGTCTTGACATTTTACTTTTTCCTTTATGCTTCATCTGCGTTTGCAGATTACTCACGCACATTACATGCGTGTTTGGTTTACATTATTATTTCTTTGTTTTGGCACCATACAAAGAACGGCCCTGTTTTCTTGCATCCACACCCTTGGTATCCAAGACACCACGAATGATATGATATTTAACACCAGGCAAGTCCTTTACACGACCGCCACGAATCATAACAACACTGTGTTCCTGCAGGTTATGACCTTCACCAGGGATATACGCTGTTACTTCACGGCCGTTTGCCAGTTTTACACGGGCAACCTTACGCTGCGCCGAGTTAGGTTTTTTCGGTGTAGTCGTATAAACACGTGTGCAAACACCACGTTTCTGTGGGTTTTCCATCATGTCAGGTGCAGTACTTTTTACTACAACCTTTTTACGAGGTTTCCGAATCAGTTGGTTTACTGTTGGCATTCAAAATTCTCTTTCTTTTTTCTACCTGTTTTTAGTCTGCACAAAACCCGCTTATCAGAGTTATTTCAACGACTTAACGCCGGATTATAATTCTGAAAACGCAAGCGGTTTCATGTGTTTCTTGCTTCCATAGTTTACACAGAAAGCGAACATACTATAACCTTCACCCCCGCCATTGTCAAGAAAAATATGGGAAAAAATCATAAGATTTTGGCTTGAAAAGCCCAAAAAACTAGGAATTTATCGAAAACGCAAAAATGACAAATTTTTTATACGTGCAAACAAGAAAAATCCTGACCAGCAGGATTTTTTTTATCAAAACTGAACCCCAAATCGTCCACCAAACACCATTGGTGCATCATCAAAGTTACGCGTAACATCTTTTGACGTATACACCCCAAGATACTTCATTGAATCAAAGTTATAGTTTACTCCTGCTTCTAACACCAAACGCGTTTCATCATAATACACATCATACAAGTCAAAATCAAAATCCACGCTCGCAATCATACTCCATTTTTGATTCAATACATATTGCCCTTCTATACCAACAGTCATCGCCCAAGCATCTTTATCATGATGTGGCAAGTCATCTTTGATATAATCCAGTTCAACAATCCCAGCCAACGTCCAATTTTTTGTCATACGACCTACACATGCACCAATCGTCCAATTATATTCTATTGTTTCTAAATCATGCTTTGTATCATAAACCTGTTTAACGCTTGCATACAAATCCGCTTGGGCTTCCCCATATTCCAAGATTGCCCAATCAATTCCAACCATCAAATTATTCCACGACCATTTACCAAATTCTGGTCTGTCAGACGAATCATATGACCCAACTGTCGATAAAGACACGGTCAAAGCATCTGTTATACCATACCCAAATTCATCACGCAGATAAAACTGTTCAAATTTTGTATTAAATTCAATTGGCGTGATAATATTATAAAAAACACCCTTTTGCGGACCATAAAAAGGGTTATCGTTAATAACAACGTCTGCATATACCGCCCCAGACATAAACATTACAGCACCCATAACACAAAATTTGTTCATATATTCTCCTTTTATAAAAAACTATAAAGAATACAAAACATCAAATAAACAGGAACGTATACCTTAAAAAACACCCCAAGACAGAATCTTAGGGTGTTCAACTATTCGAAAGGTGATGAAATTAACCAAACAAGTTTCCCTATCTGGTTGATATGATTGTAGCAAGCCAAAACCAACCTGCAAGATTAAAGTTTTTTGATTTTATGATTAAATTATGTTATGCTCTCGAACGTTATCGAATCGAATAAAAAACAAAAATCCCCTTAGATGACAAGACATTGATACAAAATTTCAACAAAGAAAAAGGCTTCGATAAAAACAAAAAAATTACACATTGACGACTTTTTAAAATTTATTTTTAGATTTTTTTATTTCACGCCACGCATCATGATTTTTTTTATGTTGTTCATAGTCAACAGAGAATCGGTGTCCCCCCTGCCCATCTGCAACAAAAAATAGAAAGTTTGTTTCTGCCGGACGCATCACAGCACGAATTGCGTTTTGCCCAACATTTGCAATTGGCGTTGGTGGCAACCCAGAATTTCTGTATGTATTATAAGGACTATCTGTTTTTAAATGACCGCTTAATAACGGTTTGCCTTGCATATCACCCAAACCACCCGTCACTGCATACACTACTGTTGGGTCAGCCTGCAAACGCATACCTTTGTTCAAACGATTTAAATACACACTGGCAACAATGGGCATTTCACGTGCAATTGGCGTTTCTTTTTGCACAATCGATGCCAATGTTACAACATCATCCCAATTTTTTAATGGCCTTGGCAACACACGATAAGCACCCTTGATATGATTATTAACATCAATCATTTTTTTCCGCATTAATTCCAAGACCGCCAACCGCGGTGTTCCACGTGCAATACGATATGTATCTGGAAAAATCTGACCATCCTTTAAATTACATACAGGTCTGCTTTTATTATCCGTACAATCTACTGCACCCTGCAAACCAGAATGTTGCAACAAAATATTTTTTATCTGTTTTACAGTCAACCCTTCGGGAATAACAACCGTTGTTGTTGCAACATCACCCGACACCAGCATACGCGTAATTCGCCATAAACTGGCCGACTTTGGAATATCATATTGTCCACTTTGAATTTTGCCACCATGAAAACGAACCAGCGCAATAAAAGAATCTTTGGAATCAATTAAATTATTTTTAACCAAACGATTCGCAACCCCCGTCACAGAATCACCACGCACCACATCAAATACCGTTGCAGTTTTTACAGTTGAATGAATGCAAAACACATACAAAAAGACAAGCATTGCCACAACAAGTGGTGCAACCAATACATACCCTAACAAATACCGTGGAAAAAATTTTTTACCCTTCAACATGGTTTCGATTATTACAAATAAAAAACAAATTTGCAATCCAACAAAACCCGCCCCGATTGGGGCGCCTGATTTATTTTTCTTCGTCTTCTTTACCCAGACCAATTGTATTTTTAATTGGATCTACAATTGATTCCTTGGCACTGTCCAACGTACGAATTAACGCACGACGAATCTTGCCACTGATTGTCATTGGCAACGTATCAACAAATTCAATGATACGCGGACTTTTATAATGTGCAGTATTTGTTTTAACATGGTCCTGCAGTTGTCGCACCAAAACGTCATTTGCCTGGAAATATTTATTCAAAACAATTGTTGCTTTGACTGCCTGACCACGTGCATTATCTGGCACACCTGTTACTGCTACTTCACGCACAGCCGGATGTTCCAGCAACACCGATTCGACTTCAAATGGACTGACGCGATAACCACTGGTTTTAATCAAGTCATCATTACGCCCAACGAACCAGAAATAACCATCAGAATCCAAGTACGCCATATCACCAGTATGATAGAACCCATCACGATACACGGACGCAGTCTGCTTTTCGTTTTTATGGTACCCTTGGAATAACCCCAGCGGTTTTGAATCTTTGACACAGACACATATTTCACCCACAGTGTTTACATCTGTAATCTGACGACCACGTTCATCCAACAACTGAATATTCCAACCTGCCGCAGGTTTTCCCATTGACCCTGGTTTTGGTTCAATCCATTGATTTGTAAACAACAATACAGACGTTTCTGTCTGACCAAAACCTTCACGCAGTTTAACACCTGTCTTTTCCAAGAAACGTTCATACACCTCTGGATTTAATGCTTCACCTGCAACATCCGCCTTGACCAAAGACGACAAATCAAATTTATCCATATTTGCATTTATCATCATTTTATATGCAGTCGGCGGTGCACAGAACGAAGTCACACGATTATCTGCAATGGCTTTTAATAAATCAGTCGCTGTAAATATTCTTGAAAAATCAAAAACGAATACTGTTGCACCGGCCAACCATTGACCATACATCTTGCCCCATGAACATTTTGCCCAACCAGATTCAGACAACGTAAAATGAATATCGTCATCTGTTAATCTTTGCCAAAATACAGCAGTATTGATATGTCCCAATGGATACATAAAATTATGTGCAACCATTTTTGGCATATCTGTTGTACCACTGGTAAAATAGACAACCATTGTATCTGTATTTTCATTTGGCACACGTGCAAAATCAGACGGATACTTTTCACAAGCATCTGCAATCTCTGAACAATCTATCAGCTGAACAGATTCATTATCACCAATCGCAGTCTTGATTTCACTAACCACGGACCCATCATCAAACGCGATAATATTTTTAACATCTGCTGTCTTGATACGGAATTTAATATCTTCGGACTTTAATTGATTAGTCGAAGGAATTGGAATCGCCCCCAATTTATGCATTGCCATCATAACAACCCAGTATTCCCATCTGCGTCGCATAAACAACAATACAGTATCGCCTTTTTTAATACCGCGTTCTGCCAAGAAATTCGCAACAGCCCCCGACATTTCTGACAACATTTTAAATGTAATTGATTTTTTTTCGCCGTCATCATTTACCCACAAAACCGCAACTTTATCTGGACTCTCATTTGCCATAACATCCAACACATCGTATGCAAAGTTAAAGTTTTCAGGCACAACTGGAACAGCGTTTTGAACATAATCATCATAATTATCAAATTTTTCTTTTTTCAAGAAACGCTTTATAAACATCTTTTTTCCTTTTTGTTATGCACTAATAAATATGGTGCATATATGAAAAATTACAAGAAAAAATTTTCAAAAAAGTATTGCAATAAATATAAATCAGTCGCATAATTTCTGAACATTTATCGGAGTATAGCTCAGCCTGGTAGAGTGCTACGTTCGGGACGTAGAGGTCGTGGGTTCGAACCCCACTACTCCGACCAGATTTTTATAAAGGAAAACAATGTTCAGATACGAAAAAAGATGTCATGGTTGCGAAAAACTATGCAAATTAAAAAGCAACGGTGCTTTTTGGAACTATCCACAAATTGCAGATATCACATTCCATCAAATTGACAGATTACATTCAGAATATGATGCTGTTGATTATGCAGAAAAACTGTCTATGATTTGCGAACACTATGGCACAACAGATCAACCAAGTGTTGTTGATAAACATTTCAAAGAAAAAGAAATGTGCGATGGGTGCGACATGCGTTGCAGAATCAAAGCAATTGAATCAGGACAAAATTATGAAATACAAATTGGTCCAGACAAAATTTCTGCTTTCAGATTTAAAAATAAATACGACGCACTTATCAAAGCGTTCGACTTGGTAAAACATTGTGCACACCGAACAAAATAAAAAAACCGCCCAATCAGGCGGTGTTATTTTTAACGACAATATATCATTAACGTTCTTTTGCTGCAGCCATCTCCATAATTTCTGACGGTATAGAACGTTCATCAAACAAATCTAAAACCATCTGTAAATCTTCAGGATGAGCTTTTAAGTGACCTTCCATAATTTTTACAGCTGTTTCAAACGAAACACTTTTTTCACCGTTTATTATTTGCTGAAAACACTTTGCATTTTGACCTGACATATGTGAAATAATTTTACCAATCATATCTTTATTGACAAATTCTTGCATCTTTATATCAACAAGATTATTCTGTTGCCACAAAATCAATAATTTTTTTATATCATTTATTTTATTTTTTTTATCTTTTGACGCACCAGAAATCAAACCCACTGCTGCAGTAATAACCATCGCTAATCCAGCATAAGCCCTTAAAACCCTCCAATCCTGATTACTCAACGCAATATAAGATTCTTTCCGGAATATATTAGCAAAATTATATGTTTCCAAAGTTGGATTCATAAAATATCTTGCAGCACCCAATGCCCCAGAACCCGTATTTTCTGCTGTTTTTTCTGCAGCTTCAAAATCACTTCCAGACAAAGCTAGTTCAAAAAAATTAATCCCCTTGTCGTAACCATCCGCATCTTTACCAGGTTCCACATGTCCAAACAACCATATTCCATGCATAATACCCAAAAATATAAGTTGCTTATAAATAAATCCCTTTAACCCCATTTTCAAATTTTGAACCTTATCACCAAATTTTTGATAAAATTCTTCAACAACACGATTAAATTCTTGCTCCTGACGTTCCTGTTCTTTTTTAGCATTCAGTCGATTTTCTGCTTCAAGGAAAGCCTCACGTTCTTTTTTTGCTTTTTCCTCTGCCTCACGCTTTGCTTGTTCTTTTTTTTGCACATCCTGTTCTGTAACCCCAGGAAACAATTTTTTATCTGCCATAATATAACCCCTTTTAAATAAAATAACCGCTCCAAGAAAAAAGCGGTCGGGGAGTTCAAAAATCATATACCTTAATGATTCTGTGGTCTTTCGGATATCCGTATTTTATAACCAACAGCTCCCCGACATAACATCAGGGACGATAACGGTGCAAAAAGACACCGAAACATCAGATTACGATGCTTTCGCACCGAAGGTATAAGGGCTTTTGACAACCCCGAACCCAATCTCTTGGATTCAGTATGAATTATATCATATAAAAGACACAAAAAACAATAAAAAACCGCCCAATCGGGCGGTGTTATTTTTAACGTGCTTTATACAGTGGACACAATTCGATAACACACTTTCGTGCATTTTCTAAAACCTTGTTATGTATTTCTTCTAAATCTTTTTCGTCATGAATCTGATTCCCTGGAACACAAACCTGTGGATAATAACGCTTGCCATCCTGTCCGACATAATCGACCACACCTATACCATTTAAAATATATGGTGTTGCAACAACAAATCCTGCTTTCCAGTTATCTATATACGAAATTAGCATACACTCCGCATCACAACCGGTACATTTCTCTCGTTTGTTGCTTTCCTTGGCAAAAGTATTAACCCGACCCATATTTACATTCACATCCGCCAAGACTTTTGCACGCATATCTAAATCCATGCTTGCCCCTTTTATATCTTTTTCAAGACCAAGGACGCATTCGTTCCACCGAATCCAAAAGAATTGCTGATTACAACATCAACCTTGCGTTGTTTGGCAACATGTGGAACCAAGTCAAAATTACCAACCGCATCTTCTGGATCGTCCAAGTTGATTGTTGGTGGTACAATTCCATCACGAATTGCAAGTACACCGAATATCGCTTCGACCGCACCAGCCGCACCCAGCAAGTGACCTGTTACAGATTTTGTTGATGACATTGACACAGGCAAATCACCAAACAATGTTTTAACTGCTGTCAATTCACCAATATCACCCAATCCTGTTGATGTTCCATGTGCATTGATATAATCAACATCTTCGATTGTCAGCCCCGCATCTTTGATTGCAGCCTTCATTGCACGCAAGCCCCCCTCGCCTCCTTCGGCTGGGGCTGTGATATGATACGCATCACCAGACAAACCATAACCTGCAACTTCGGCATATATTTTTGCACCGCGTTTTACAGCATGTTCATATTCTTCCAGAACCAAAATACCTGCACCTTCGGACATAATAAAACCATCACGATTTTTATCCCATGGGCGTGATGCTTTTTCTGGTTCATCGTTACGTGTGCTTAATGCACGCATCGCAGAAAATCCCGCCAATCCGATACGACCAACTGCTGCTTCGGCACCACCACAAATCATAACATCTGCATCACCATGTTGTATTAAACGCACACCTTCGCCAATTGAATGTGCACCTGTGGCACATGCAGTTACAGTTGAAATATTTGGACCCTTGAATCCATATTTAATCGACACATTACCCGCAGTCATATTAATAATCCCCTTTGGAATAAAGAAAGGACTTACCCTGCGTGGACCACCAGTATGCAATTCAACACAGTTATCATATATTGTATTCAAGCCACCAATACCGCTGCCGATTGAAACACCAACGCGTTCTTTGTCACCATCATAAGAATCCAAACCAGCATCCTTGATTGCTTCATCTGCTGCAACAATTCCATAAACAATCGATTTATCTAATTTGCGTTGTTCACGTGGTTCAACAACAGCATCCGGATTAAACATACCTGGTTCTGTTCCAACTTGTGGAACACCTGCAATCTGTGACGCCAAATCAGAAACATCAAAAGAATCAATTTTTTTCACACCAGACTTGCCGGCCAGAACATTTTTCCATGCATATTCAACCCCAGTTCCCACAGGAGAAACAATACCCATACCAGTAATAACAACTTTTTTCATAACATATATTCCTTTATATAATTAACACATGTCTGTATCATAACCGTTTTTATCAGAAATTGCAGTAAAAAAAAATCCGCAGAACGAATCCAGCGGATTTAAAATTTATATTGAAAGAAAATTTAGTTTTTCTTATGTTCGTCGATGTATTTTACTGCATCACCAACTGTTACCAATTTTGCAGCAGCATCGTCTGGAATTGTGATATCGAATTCTTTTTCAACTTCCATAACGAATTCTACAACGTCCAAAGAGTCTGCACCCAAATCATTAACAAATGCAGCTGTTTCTGTAACTTTTTCTTCGGATACACCCAATTTTTCAGCTACGATTTTTTTAACTTGTTCAAAAGTTGTCATTTCTTTTCCTTTATTTTAGTTAAACTTTTTGGTCCTTACCATGACCGTCATTACGTTACAGCCTATCATTTTCATAACATAGTGTCAAGTAATTATAACAAACGATAACAAAACGCGTATTTCAGACTAGTATAAATCATCAGATAAAATATCATCTAATAATGTATTTAAATTCGCACGAAAATCTTCTTTACCTGATGCCCAAACAACCTGACGCATCAAGAATTTATAAACATCATCCATGGTCAAATTTGGAATACCTGCCTGACTAACAATACGCTTCCACGATGTTCTGGGATCCATCAAGTGCATTCCACCATGACTTGGGAAAACCCAATCGCCATCTTGGGGTAAATCTTGCAACAATAAAATCGCCCTGTCCGATAATGGACGCCCATTCCACATATCATGGTTGAAATCTAAATCATCCCATGCCATTGAAAATATTTTTGATCGTGGTGCAAAACCATAAATTAACATCAAAAAGGCACCACGCAAAACAACATCTTCTTGCTTTTCAATCACCTTTATCAGTTTTCTAAGTCCTGATTTATTAAGTGGTCGAACACGACGATTTTGTTTTATTTTTGCCAAACCAATCGCAGGATTCTGTTTAACATACCCCTGCTCTACTGCATATTTAAAAACACTTTGTAATAATTCTTGCATACGTGATGCAATCGCCAGTCCTGATATTTTTGATACAACATCATGCAAATCATCTGTTGAAATATCTGAAATATTTTTATCAAATAAATCAACCAAATGTCTGTTTACAGAACGCAATAATTTCATATAAGAATCTTCACTTCTGCGAACTTTATTTTTCAGATATAAATCTAAAAATTCTTTAAACGATATTTTTTTTCTTCTGACAACAGATTTTTTTGACGCATTTTCTAACACAGTTGCAACTGCATTACGTGCATCATCAACATCTATTTCTGGATAATTACCAATGATAATTCTTTTATCTTTACCATTAACACGTTTACGCACAAAGAAAGTCTTAACCCCACGGCTAGTAACGTACAAACGCAATCTTGGTTCTTCCATATCTTGCACAACATCAAACCCTTTTGCTGGTGCTGGCAGATTATCCAAGATATATGTATTAAAATAAAATTGGTGTGCCATGGTTGGCCCCCTTTGTGTTTATTTTACATTATGGTTAAATTTATTTTTCCAAAAATGTTTGTATTTCATTGTTAAATTATTCAGTTCTTGTTTGGCTGCAAAATATCCTCTGTTATTTGGGTACGCACCACACCCTGTACAAGTACAAGGTTGTTCATTTCCAACTGGTGCAAAGTTTTCACATCGACTTGGTTGAAAATACATCAAAGAATATTCGATCTCAGCACCCTTTGCTGGCTTTGAACGTGCAGTCATTAAACGTTTTTTCAAACAAGAATCATATTCTTCATACCTCTCTTCTTCCAAGAAAACATGTTCTAATTCTTTTGTCTTGTTATACAAATAAATATTTGCATATTTTATTTCCTGCTTCAGATTTCTATATTCTGCCCAGTCTTGTTTTTTTTGCACCCATGGGGTTTTAAATAAATAAGTAAACCAATTCATGATTTAACCTTTTTTTCTATGACACTTTCAGTGCATTAATAAATGCAGACTGTGGGATTTCAACATTACCAAAAGAACGCATACGTTTTTTACCTTCCTTCTGTTTTTCCAACAGTTTACGTTTACGTGTTATATCCCCCCCATAGCACTTTGCAGTAACGTCTTTACGATATGCAGCGATTGTTTCTCTTGCGATAATTTTTCCACCAATTGCGGCCTGTAATGGAATTTTAAATTGATGACGTGGAATCAAATCTTTTAATTTTTCAACAATCTGACGACCACGTTTTTCTGCGAACGAACGATGACACATAAAAGACAGCGGTTCGACATTTTCTTCGTTAACCAAGATATTCACTTTGACCAAATCAGACGCTTGATATCCGTACACAACATAATCAAACGATGCATACCCAGAAGATATAGATTTAACCCTGTCATAAAAATCAAACACAATTTCTGCCAGTGGCAACTGATATACCAACACAGCACGATTACCAACATAAGATATATTTTCTTGGACACCACGTCTTTCAGCACACAGCGACATAATACCGCCCATATATTTATCAGGCATCATAATCGTTGCACGTACCCATGGTTCTTCAATAGATGCAATACGTGTAGGTTCTGGCATATCTGCTGGATTTTCCAGATCAATCACCGATCCGTCACGCATGTGAATTTTATACAACACGCTTGGCACAGTATTTATCAGATTCAAATTAAATTCACGTGACAAACGTTCACTGATAATTTCCATATGCAACAATCCCAGGAATCCGCAACGCAAGCCAAATCCCAACGCAGACGATTTTTCTACAGTAAACATAAACGACGCATCATTTAACGCCAACTTTTCTGCACTTTCACGGAATGTTGGATAATCATCAGCCTCTACCGGAAAGAACGAAGAAAACACCACCGGCACAGACGGTTTAAACCCAGGCAACATTTGTGCATTTTCAGCCTTGGCATCAATAATTGTATCCCCAACCTTGCAGTCATGGATTGTCTTCATCCCAGTAATAATAAAACCAATTTCACCGGTATGCAGTTTATCAACATTAACCATTTTTGGTGTAAAGTAACCGATTTTATCGACAACATATTCTGCCCCAGTTGCCATAAACTTTATCTTTTGACCACGTGCCAACGTTCCATCAACAACACGCACCAAGATTACAACCCCCAGATAAGAATCATACCAAGAATCAACCAACAATGCACGTGTTGATGCATTTTCATCACCATGTGGTGCAGGCAATTTATTAACGATTTCTTCCAACAATTCTGGCACGCCATCGCCTGTTTTTCCAGACACAGCCAACGCATCATTCGCATCCAAACCAATAACATCAGCAATTTGTTCACGCGTACCTGCAACATCACTGGATGGCAAGTCAATTTTATTCAGCACAGGCAACATTTCCAAATCATTATCCAGTGCCAAATAAGCATTTGCCAACGTTTGTGCCTGAACACCCTGGGTTGCATCTACCAGTACCAACGCCCCTTCACACGCAGCCAATGAACGCGATACTTCATAAGAAAAGTCCACATGTCCGGGTGTATCCATTAAATTCAACTGATACGTTTCACCATTTTTAGCCTTGTAATTCAGACGCACAGTTTGTGCCTTGATTGTAATACCACGTTCACGTTCAATATCCATAGAATCCAAGACCTGGGCCTTCATTTCACGGGATTGCAACCCACCTGTAAATTCAATTAATCTGTCAGACAGTGTTGATTTACCATGGTCGATATGTGCAACGATTGAAAAATTACGGATATTACTTTGCTTCATAAAAAACACCTATGCTTTACGTGGCATATACTAGTACACCATTGCCGCATTCGCAAGGTATTTTTTTTACTATTTCAGATTATTTAACAGTTCATCAATACGTGCTGCACGTTCCAGCGTATCATCATACGCAAATCGGATATCAGGCACATACTTTTGATTCATACGTGCTGCCAATTCGAACCGCACAGAACGTGTAACTTCATCCAGTCTTTTTTGTACAGCATCAATATCAGGGTTACGTGTATAAAAGAACAAACGTACAAATTGCAGGCCGCCATGTGCATCAGCCCCGACCAATGACACCCCACCAATAATTTTATCATCGCCATAAATATCACGCAGAATTTCGGCAACCAGTGTTTGCACCTTGCTGGCGATACGTTCACCACGATTAGAATTAAATTGTTTTTTTTGCATATATAAAATCTTTGTTTTGTTATTCTGATTGTAAAATATTAAAAATTAAATTACAATCAAGTAAATTTTTTATTTTAAATGGGGATGGACATGAAATTTTCAGAATACATATTAAAAAAGTCAGAATCACGTGCATATTCATGGATTGTATTTTTATTAACGATATGCGAATCGATATTTTTATTTATACCGCCTGAAATCTTTATGACACCGCCAATTATTGCGAATAAAAAGCGTGCATTACCAATAACAGTCGCGGCCAGTCTGGGGTCAATTGTTGGTGGTGCGATTGCATATATGATTGGTATGTGGCTATATGATTCTGTTGGCATCTGGCTGATTGAAACATTTTCAAACCCAGAATTAATTGAAACAGCAATCAAACCGATGTTCAGCAAATATGGCATATTAATAATCGTACTGACGGCTGTAACCCCAATACCGTACAAGTTATTGGCAATATGGCTGGGATTTATTGGGTATCCAATGTTTTTATTTTTGGCCGTATCTGCAATATTCCGCACAGGCCGCTTTGCGATATTGGCAACGTTGCTGTATTTTTTCCAAGAACGTGCAAATGCAATTGTAAACAAATACTTTTGGCCATTAACAATTGGTGCAATTGTCGCAGCAGTTCTGGGAATCACACTAATAAGTTTATTTTAAATAAAACAAGATTATAAAAAAATCCCCAACCGGGGATTTTTTTTATCTAAGAACAATTTTTATTCAACCCAAATAGCCGCAGTTGTCGATGCCCCCTCGCTGCCTGACGGAATAAAGCCGAAAATACCTGTTGTTTTAACCGCCGTAACTGCACCATTTGCTATATCCGCAGTTGCAATTGAACCATCAGTAATATCTGACGAACCAACAGCACTCTTTGTTGCCAAACTGCCCAACGTTGTTCCTTTGGTAACAGTCACAGTACCATTAGATGCCGTCACAGCAGTCACAACGTTCCCGCTGCCACTTGTTGTTACATTCGTCGTTGTCAACGTTGCCTGTTTACCACCAACAGCTGTCTGCAAATCAGAAATAGCTGTATTTACTGCCTTGTTCTGAACTGGATTTGTACTGGTTGAACTTAATGCAGTATCAACCTTTACACCACCCAACGTATCAGCCGAAGCAGTTGGCAATGTATAAACCGTATCTTTTGCACTAATTACACCATTTGTAATTGTAACATTTGTACCGGCAGTATATGTTGTATTATTATCTGTTCCACTAACAGTTATAACACCATCTGTTCCCTTGGTAACTGTAACACTGCCAGAACCCTTGATATTGGTACCAGGTGCCAAAGTTTCTTGCTTTGCTGCCAAACCTTCACTCAATGCAGTTTTAGTTGCATAGGTATTCACAATGTTATTACCACTGGCGTCTGCAGTTGCCTTGGCTGCTGTGCCGGTCGTACTTAACTTACCAGACAGTGCACTATAAACAGCCTTGTTCTGAACTGGATTTGTACTGGATGAACTTAACGCTGTATCAACCTTTACACCACCCAACGTACTGGACGAAGCCGTTGGCAATGTATAAACAGTATCTGTTCCGCTAACTGTAATAACACCATCTGTTCCCTTGGTAACTGTAACACTGCCAGAACCCTTGATATTAGTATCAGGAACCAATGTATCCTGTTTTCCAGATGCATAACCATCATAGGTTGAAACCTTGGCCGCCGTAATACCAGAATTAACTGCATTTAATTGTGCATCTGTTAACGCACCCTGCTTTGCTTCCAATTCCGCAAGTTTAGTCGCCGTAATACCAGAATTTACCGCGTCCAACTGTGCTGTACTTAACTTATTTTGTTTCTTACCCAACGCAGTATTTACAACTTTGTTCTGAACAGCATTTGTACTGCTGCTGCTCATAGATGTATCAAATGCCTTGGCTGTTGCAGAAACAATACCATCCGTTTCAGAAACATATTGGATATACGAACCACTTGCCCCCACCTGGGCAGCATCCAATGATTCCAATGCACCTTGAACATAATTTGTCGTAACAACTTTGCCCGTTGCTGCAAAAACATCGGACATAGACATTGCCATCAAAGCCAATAAAACTGCGGTTTTTCTCATACTTTTCCCTTTCCACGAGATAATTATAGCAATTTTTCCAACAGCACGTCAACAGTCAATATTGCATATATATAAATTTTTATTAAATACCAATTTGTCATCCTGGGGCTTGACCCCAGGACCCAGGTCACACCTCTTCTTTTGTCATCCTGGGGCTTGACCCCAGGCCCCAGGTCACACCTCTTCTTTTGTCATCCTGGGGCTTGACCCCAGGACCCAGGTCATATATCATATAACAACATGATAACATATCAAAAATTTTATTATGTTTATATCTTGGCCAGTGAACGTAACGGTACACTGTACATTGGTTTTACCAGCAACCTGCCCCAGCGAATTTTTGAACACAAACAACATTTAACACCCGGTTTTACCAGTAAATACAATGTTGATAAATTAGTTTACTTTGAACGTTTCGAAGATGTCAACGACGCAATAAAACACGAAAAAAGATTAAAAAATTGGCACCGCAATTGGAAGAAAGACTTAATAGAAAAACACAATCCAGAATGGCGTGATTTATACAACGAACTAAATAATTTATTATAAGAAAAATTCACCTGGGTCCTGTGGACAAGCCACAGGATGACAGTGGAGAGAAATAATAGTGTTTTTTTATATTGCGTTCTTCCCTTTGTCATTCCCGGAACCTAGGTTTTTGTGCATACAACGCACACAAATGAATTATTCACCTGGGTCCTGTGGTCAAGCCACAGGATGACAAAAGAAAAACATATAAAAAAACTGGGGCGTCCCCCAGTTTTTATATTTTTAATACAGTATTATGTATTAGTTTGCTGCTGGTTTATATTCATCAACAACATCTGATACTTTTACAAATGTTGTATCTGCAACAGTTTTTGTGTAAACATCTGCTGAATTTGCTTTTAGATTAACATCATTACGAATAGATGTAATAGAACCTTCCTGTGCATCCAATCGACCTTCCACTGCAGTTACAGAAGTTTTTGTCGCATATGTTGACGATGCATTTGTTTTAGTTTCATATGTTGCTGCTACATCTGCTGTTTTTGCATAATCTGCCAAATCTGTTGCAACACCAGATTCAACACCACTAATCAAA
>JAZRGB010000022.1:0-1396 GCA_045643965.1 Candidatus Enterousia sp.
ACGCCTTCTTTCATCGTTCCACATTGCTGTTTATTTTCAATTTCTTGCGTGTTTTGCTTCATTTTTGGTGTTTTTGCTTCCACGCTTTCAAGGTGTGTTGCATTGCCCTTTTGACCGCTTCATTCACATCAAGTCTTGCTTGCACATACTGACCCAAAAATTGAAAATCAGCACATTCAACGAACAAAAAAACCGTGAATAATTGTTGAAAATTTGAAAAGAAACCTGAATGAAAGAATGCACCGTTGGCAGATTGACCATGTTTATTTACTAATTGAACAAGCAATTTTTGGTTCGGTGCGGTGATGCTGTTTGCCAAAAATAAAAATGTGTCAATGGCATTTCTTGCGAACAAGTCAAAGTTGTAATTGCCTTTCATGTATTCAATCACATTGAACAAAACAGAAACATGAAATGAATACACCGATTTGCAAAAGTTTGTTGTTCGGTTTTCCAAAAACAAAATCAAATCAGCATCAGCATTCAAGCCTTGTCTGAATACTGTTGTCACATTGGAAACAATAAAGCGGTCAATGCCCTGTTGTTCATGAATAACTTTGAAAGCCGACAAAAGCGTTGTCAAGCCGTTCAAGCCCTGTTCGTGTGTGTCAATGCCGTAAAGGTTCAATGTGCCTTTTGGCGTGCGTACAGCGTCCTTGCTGATGTAAATGACAGGGCTGTTCTTGTCAAACTTTCTGATTGCGTTTGCGTGCAAATATGTCAATTCCTGATGCTGTGGTTCAATGAATGAAATGTATGCTTTTCTTTCTTCAATTCTGTTCATGTTCGGTTTCATTTATGGTTGAATAAAAAAGTTCAGCATCTTTCAATGTGTCAATGTCAATCACATGTTCAACATTGTTTTGAACAAGATGTTTGTATTTGTCCTTGTTCCAAAGCAACTTTGAATTGTAGTATTCATCAATGAAAAAGTGTTGCAAGCCGTTTCTGTTTATCGTGTGCGGATTGAAATTTGCCCATGCGTAAATGCCGCCGTCATAAAGTTTCAAATGTGGTTCGGCTTCATTTCGCTTTGTTTCGTTCCATGTATTCGTTCTTTCATCAATAACACGCCATGCGTCTGCAAATGGCTTCACGGTATATGATGTGCATAAATAACCGTCATTTGTCATGACCTTTTCCAACGCTTCACGCATTAGCCCTTTCTTTCGGCGTGGCTGTGTCAATTGTAACAATACCACAAAATCAACTGACCTGTCATTGCTGTCCGTGTTGTATTCGTTTTCATACCACGAAATCAAATCTTTCATTTCATTGCTGACAGCATCAGGGCAGAAAACAGGGTTGATGTTGAACGAATATTTGCAATCCTGTGTTGTATCAACTTCAACTTTTTCATTTCTCAATTCGTCAATTTCAAATTGCCACTTTGGCG
>JAZRGB010000023.1:0-80525 GCA_045643965.1 Candidatus Enterousia sp.
CAGATATCAGCATAAAAACAAAGCCGGAACCACCGCCCCAAAATATTTGGTTTTACATAATTAATAATTTACAAAGAAACGTGCACGATTTAACAACTGTGGTTTTTCTGATTTTATCAATCGCAAAACCTGCTCTATACGGCAGAAATCTTGCCCCAGAACAAAATGTAAATCAAAATTATTTGTTACATCCCACACATCCAACATTCCGTATATCCGTCCAACAAAATCAGATTTATCACCCGCATCTTTACTAAACACCAGCACCAACGAAGAAGCATTTATTTTTTGCAAACTTTCAAACAGATTTTTCCAATCATACGAATCGATTTCATTGATATCTAATCCGATTGATAAATGCTTATTAAAGAACATATCATCCCTAACGATATGAGTTTGCTCAACCAGACTATTTAGTGCAAGATACGGCAAAAATATCTGTGCCCCATCTGCCCCATTTTTCAATGCAACATTTATCATTTCTGTTACATCAGACACCTGTTGTTCTGTAATTTTTTTACCAGACAGATAAAAACGTGCCAGCATTGTTGTTTTCACATTTTCAATCCATGGCCAAATTGTCTTTATCGAATCGGGCAGCACAGAAATTACAGACACTTTTCTTTTCATAACAACATCGGCCACACGTGCCAATTCACTGGCATCCAAGCCTGCCCCACACCACAATGCTAAATTATTCGAAAAATCATCAAAAATTATCTTTTTATCCATCATAGTACTTTTTACTTTATCATAAATATGATACAATAAAAATCATAATGAGAAATAAATTAGAAAATTTTTTGCTTGGGACTTTATGGATACTGGTATCTTTGCTGGGGTTATGCTTTTGGTTTAATATTCAATACGGCTTTAATTTACTATCATCTGCACACTGGCATCATTTGTCATATATGCAGGCGACCCGTACACCAGTCACAACATCTTTCTATGTTTCCTTAATTATTGGGGTTTTTTTCATTGTCTTTGGCATGTATATGTTAATACGCCCAAAATTTAGAAAAATAAAATTACCAGTTCAAACACCAGAACAGCGTACGCCTGAAAAAACAGAACCCAAACCAGAAACTGATGAATTTGGTCTGTCACGCCCACGCAGACTATCTGGCATTACACATACCACAATGGAACAAAAACCAAACGCATCACCTGCTATACCTTTAACAGCACCTGTTGCATCTGCACAAAATCTGTCGCCACAAACACAATTAACATCACCAACCACATCATCAGTAACAGATAATTCAGAATTACAAGAAATATTTGAATTAACTGGATATACCGTAAAAAAATCACCACGCATACACGGTTATCAAACAGCACTGATGGCAATTGGTTCAAATGAAACAGTATGGTTGGGTGCCGTCGGAATCGAAACATCAACTATGCAAAGTATTGTTGACACCTTAAACCAAGTGTTTTTAGACACGCTGGATGACATCAACATAACAATACACGGATTTGTAATTGATGCACACGACATATCTGCACCTGCACCAAACATACTAACATTTGCAACAAACGATGAATTGCGTCAGTATATGCAAGAACATCCAAACCCACCAACCGACCCAGATATGATTGAAAACTTTAACGCATTTTCTGAATACATATCTACAGTTATTGATTACATAGGACGCCTGTAATGCAATTAAACGCCAGTACAGCAGAAAAAAAGATAAAAGAACTTGGCATGAAAGACCTGCCATTGATGGAACATACGCCAGTACGCACAAATGTTCCTGCTGATTGGTTTGCAAAATACAAACAACTATGCCACGAATTTATGTCCGGCCTGTCAGATTGTATCGAAGAATTAGCATTAATGGACCTGCCCCAAGATGATTTTATGGAACTGGTTATGGGCAACAAAATGCCAGAAAATTTATCAATCCGATTTCGAATTCCATTGGTATGGGGCGGTGATTTAAGCGTTGAAAACATGTTCATGTGCAAAACATTTCCACACTCTTATAACATGGACAGATTTATAATCGCACAAAGTGGCAATGACACAATATGGTTACCAAACCCAACAAAGAAAATATACCTGCCAGTCAGCACGCTGGGCGGTGGCGATGGTGGTAACGGCACCGAAGACAGATTAACAGAAACAATGGCATCACAAATCGTTGCAGACCGTGATATGTAACAAAAGGGAAAAGATATGACATGTTCTGAATTTTTATCCGCAATGCAATCACGTGGTGCAAAGATATACGCACCTGCACACACCAATCAAATATTGTTGCTAAATGGTGCATTACAGCAACGCAGATATGCAATGTTACCTCCTGCTATAAATGAATTATACAAAATGGTTGGTGCAATTAATTTAGACATGGGATACATCTTTGGCCCAAACGAAGTTATGCGTGATAAAACATATCCAATCCCCAGCATATTAAAAGTTAACGATGATATTGCGACACTGGGAAAAACTGTTGGCAAGACAATATTTGGTCGTAACGATTTATTCTGGTTTGCATTTGATGCATTTGGCACATTTTATATGCTTGATAATTTAACATTAACACCACTACGTCGCTATGACGATGCATATCGTGCAATCACAGACTGTTTAATTTCCGGAAAGATTTAAAATGAAAAAAATATCAGTATCTTTATCAGGTCACCAAACCAGCATAACACTGGAATCAGAATTTTTTGACGCATTACAAAAACTGTCTATACGGCAGAATCGTTCGGTTGCATCGATTATAAACGAAATAGATTCCACACGTCCATCCGGACGTAATTTATCATCTGCGATACGCGTTTGGATATTACAACAAACAATTCTACATTTCATTGACAATTAATTTTTTGATTCATCTTTCTGCCAAAAGAAATCAAATTGCTTTGATTGATAATGTACACCCGCAGCCACCGGTGACCAATCTTTAGTATAAACACCATTGTTTTTCAAACCATCCAACATTTTGCCATTTTTAATATCTTGACGTGATGTGTTTTGAAATTTTCTTTCATCTGATAATTTTTTTGTTTCTTTACCAACAATCAAAAATATACTTTGTGCAGCATAATCTTCCCCGGCCCCCGCATCATATTGCATAGTTGCATACAAAACCGTCTGCGTATTATCAACAAATGAATCGACAACATATATTATCTCACTTACGCCATTATCATCATCTTTGTTCGCATCTTCTAAGAACCAAACTTCTTCCCAATCATCTGGAATCCGTGTAACATTCCAACACTGTTCACCAGGAGATGGACACCCCTCAAAATATGCAGAATTAAAATAATCATCATATTTAACATCGTATAACGCACATGTTTTTTCGCAATGCAATTCCGCATCATCATGTTCATTTATTACGAATTTTTTTGCTGAAGACCTCTGATACACTTTCCATGTGTCATCACCAACGCCCCACACAATATCATTTCTTTTCTTTACCTGTGCTTTAAAATCATCAAACCATTCTTTACGCAATGTTTCATATGCTTTGACCGCCAACAAATTACGCACATAGATTAATTTTTTATCATCTTCCATTGCATCTATCTTTGCCCAGTCTTCATCTGGCATCAGTTGTTTTGCTTCTGCAACAATCGCATCTGTCTGGTCATTATTTGTTTTTGTTGATTTTGATATCGTTGACTGTGCAGTTTGAAATTTATCAAGGCCCGCGTTATACAAATCTTTTGCGTTTGCATTAAACACATATAACACCAACAAAAAACTGAACATTATTTTTTTCATTTTTTATCCCTATTTATTATCAGATTTCCAATCGCACCACCGGCCACACCAACACCACCAACTGTGGAACCAGTTTTAACTTTTTTTTCACTTTCTGCTTTTTGGGCAGCCCAAGCCGCAGCATCTTCTCCATCTGGGTCACTTAACGCACGCGACAGTGATGTATAAACTCCACTCGTTTTACCATCGCTGATATCGTCATATAAACCACTGATCGCACCTTCTAATATACTTTCTGATTCAATACCGGGTTTTATGCCCAATGCTGCTTTACGACTCTTTAAATCATTCGCCAATGTTACATATTCGCTGTACAGATTTATCAGTTCATTGCCACCAGGCAATTCAACATCTGTTTCGCCACCAGACACACGTTTGTCACCATATTTACACGTAAATGTAGCCAAATATGCACGCATCGCGTTTTCGGCATCTTTATCAGATTGTTGTTCAGATAACCCAGATGCCAGCATCATTCCACCTATACCACCTGCCCCAATCGCCGCAGCACCTAATATCTTGTTCGCCACTGATTGTTCACGGGAACGTACCTGATCTAAATTTTGTTGTAATATCGTACGATTTGTTTTGGTATATAACTGTAAATATTTATTATTTTTTACAAATTCAGATTGTGCAATCTCTTCATTTTCTGTCATTTTATATAAATTTAAAAAAATATCGCTGCTGGCTGCGTACACACCTGTACACATCAAAAATAATAATGATAAAAAACAAACAAAACGAAACAACCCATCCCCCCACAACAAGAATAAACCACCTGTTTTTGACAAGTGGCAGGAGATTCAGAACTATCTTAACGGAAATAGCATTGTGCCTTCAATATATAACACAATTCTCCTGCCTGTTGCAGGAGTGTTTTCGTTCACCGAACGCCGTTAAAACAAGGGTTCTGAAGCCCAACATCTCTAAATCAAGATGTCACAAAAAAATATAACATAAAACAACGTATTTTTCAATCTTTTGTTTTTGAAAATACGACTGTACCAAGTATTGATACAATCAATATTATCATCATCCAATAGTTTAAACCTAATTCACGATATAGTGTACTATGTGCCCCCCAAACAAAACCGTCCAAAACACCCGACATACCAACTGGCAACGAAGAAATGATTGTACCATCAGACGCAACAAATGCACTGACCCCAGAATAATTTGCACGAACAATTGGCAAACCAGATTCAATTGCATAACGACGTACCATATCAAGATGCTGATATGTACCAGGCGTATTACCAAACCAATTATCATTTGTAATATTTACAATCGCATCTAAATCGCCTGCCCCATCTGGCAACAAAGAATCAGAAAAAATAATTTCATAACAAACTGCAGGTGCAAAAACAAAACCGTTTAAATTTATAATTTCTGGACCATTACCTGATGTCAAATTCGCGGGCGATGGCAAAAACCCCAACGGACTATATTCACCAAACGGCACCAAATGAGATTTACTATAAATCTTTTCTATACGGCCGTCTGCCTGGGTTACGACCATTGAATTAAACACACCACCAGCATCAAATGTATTTGCCCCAAACACAATCGGCTTTCCTAAAACAGATGCTATATCAATATTATCCGTTTTTAAAACAACAAACGGATAGGATGTTTCTGGCATAATAATAATATCAGAATCACCTGAAGTTTGTGCCAAAGATACCAAGTTACGCAAATTATATTCTGCACGCTGTAATGCCTCTACCCTGTTATGCGTCGCCTTTTGCGATTGCGACCCAGCAGGTTGCACAATACGTATAACAGACGTCTGCGTATCTGCACCAATATCTGCAATTTGCATATTCTGCACACCAACAAATCCGCCGTACACAGCAAATCCAGCAAACATAACAAAGACTATCCAAACAAACATATTTTTCTTGTTACGAACAATCTCTACTATACTTGCAATCAATCCAACTATTATAAAACTTAATCCCAACGCCCCCCACAGTGACATAGAATTAGCCAACACAGGCATTGGCATTGCTATATTTGCAATTGGGTTCCATGGAAAACCCGTAAACATCCATTCACGTACCCACAGAACAAGTGTCCAGATTCCTGCAAATAAAAACACACGCGATGCAGCACTTGTTTTCTTTTGTGTAATTGCAACAAACGGCCATGAAAAAATCAACCAACCCGCAAACATCAATCCAATTCCACCGGGTATAGTCCATATTGCATACAAATCAGCAATTTCTGGTGCAACATATATAGAATGCAACACCCACCAGAACATAGCCAAACCATACATCGCACCAAATGGTGCAACACGTACCAACGAATACCAAAAACCACCTATTTTATCATTACGTACTGTCAACCAATACGCACCTGCAACCCCCAACACGGTCAACCACCATTGATAAAATGGTGCAAAACCAAATGACGCAATCACCCCAAATACGCCGTACAGCAAATATTGTGCAAAACTATTTTTTTCTATTTTTATTTTTTTCAAAAAAGAAATCGTTTTATATCCAGGACAACAAGAACCATCCGCACACGTAATTTCTGGTACGTTTGCATACGGATTTTTTATACCCATTTTTGATAAAATTTTTGTTTCTTTTGTTTCCATTACAATTGCGTCTTTGTCATCAATATGATCATATCCCAACAAATGCAAAACACCATGAACAACCATATGTGCTGTATGATGCTCGACAGATATTTTTTCTTGTTTTGCCTCTCGCATGACTGTATCCAGCGATATATAAATATCCCCCAACAAGACATCATCACCCAATTCGAAAGACAAAACATTTGTCGGCTTATTAATATTTCGATATTCACGATTGATTTGCTTTATTTCTGCATCATCGACCAAGACAATTGACACTTCTGCATTTTTATACTTACTGCCAACCACAGCATTTGCAATTTGGTCAAAATCAATCTTGTATTTTTTCCAACGTTTATCGTGAATATCAACATAAACTTTCATGTTTTTTCATCCTTTTACAATAAGAAACTATGCCTTATCAACCTGTCGTTCATGACCATACAGCAGCAAATCGCCACGTGCATTTTGTTTTCTGATTTGTTTAACCGCATCATTAAACGATATTGTCTTAGATTTATTCCCACTGACCGACTGTAAAATTTGCCGACCTTCATCAAAACTATTTAAAAAACTTTTTACAGTTGATTTATATCCGGACTTTGCAACTGTCAAAGCATACTTAACCGCTTCATCAGAAACCATAAAATGTCCATTTTGCATAACACGATTAATATTTATGGACGAAAAAGCATCACGTGATAGATTCAAAAAATCTTCGGTAGTTATTGCACCAATCGCATAGGCAGCACACCACCAACGACGTTTCCAGGTCCCAATCTTCCATTTAGACGCACCATTATAAACCACAAAAGCATCTGCGATTTCCTGATTTGTTTTTGCATTTGAAATTTTATCTGCAATACGTTTCATATCAGCCGGGCGTTGATATCCAGCCATTATCAATGCAATTTGAACCCTGGCCGTCATATTATTTTTATCTTTTATCGCCTTTTGTAACGCAGGCAATGTTTCATAAATTAAATGTCTGCGTGCCTGATCATAATTATAACCTATTTTCCACCGCTTTGTTTCACCGATTTCATTAGGATGACGATGCAACACCCCACTATTATCATATATATAATACCACGTACACCCCAAACCGTTTGTTTCGCGTTCTTCAGCACCATGTCGCTTTGATACTGCACGATACGTTTCTAATTCTGTTAATCCAACAGCAACATGCTTCCAATATTCATTCACAGCCTTTTGCACAAAGTCAGCATCATTTGGATTAATTGTGTTTAAAACATTATTATTGTTATTATCATCATCAATAACGACTTCGTTTTTCTTTTTATCGTCTTCTTTATCATCATCTTTACTAAAACCATTTGCCGCCAACTGTACCCCAGAAACAGCCATTGTTCCAACAGCCATATAATACAACAAATAGTTTTTCAACCACGGTTGCTTTTTACCAAATTTTGTTAACGCATTCTTTTTTGATGCATCTTCCATATTTCTAATTACAGCATTATCAACAAGAACAGCATTTAAACCACGCGTCAGGTATTCCAGCAACCACAATCCCCCAACACCTGATATTTTACCAGTCTGTTTTGCAACTTCATCTGCCCAACGTTTTAATTTAGATTTATCAACCTGCAAAACATATTTGCCTTCTTTATTTTTCACACGCACAAAGACTTCAGATAAATGAATTGTATCTGGTACTTTCTTATTTTGTAATTTCAAACGTACTTTTTTTAATTTATCTGCAACAGCACGCACATCATCACCACGTTTTTGGGCAGTTGTTTTGTGTACCATATCTACTTCCTCCCCAGTCCAGTCTTTTTTGCAATTCTTGAACGTTTTCGTGAATACGCAGGTGCTACAAAAGGATAGTCATTTGGCAATCCCCATTTTTCACGATATTCATGTGGTGTCAGATTAAATTTTCTTTTCAAATATCTTCGCAGCATAACATGCCACGTCCCATCTTCCAGACATTGAATTTTATCAGGATGCACAGAATCTTGGATTTGTTCTTCGGTCACAGTTGTTCCACGTAATATTTCACGTGCGTTTTTTACTGCCACTTCCATTGTTAATTTTGGATTCGCAGCAATCGCAGCCGCAGCCAGATTTGCAACCGCCAACGTAAATTCAGAATTTTTATTTACCAACTTGCCATTTCCTTTATATTTTAATAGAATAATTATATCACAAATAAACCCTAAATAAAAGCCAAGTAAAATGACACGACCACTTGCCGATTTAATGCGTCCAAACACAATAGATGACATTGTGGGTCAAACGACATTATTGGGTGAAAACGGTATTGTTCGTCGTATGGTTGAAAATCAGAAATTATCGAACTTGATATTATGGGGTCCGCCCGGGTGTGGTAAAACAACAATTGCACGTGCATTGGCAAATTCTGTTGATATGGACTTTGTTCCGATGTCTGCGGTATTTTCTGGCACTGCTGATATAAAAAAGGCAATGGATGCCGCACGTATGAATCGTGACATTGGTCGCAATACATTACTGTTTATTGATGAAATACATCGCTTTAATAAAACACAACAAGATACATTATTACCCTATCTTGAAGATGGCACTGTTGTATTCATGGGTGCAACAACAGAAAACCCCAGTTTTAATTTAAACAACGCGTTACTGTCACGTTGTCACGTTGGTGTATTGTCGGGTCTGTCCACCGAAGATTTATTGATATTGATGGAACGTGCAGAAAAATACCTTGGAAAAAAATTACCATTGGATGAAAAAGCACGTATTCACATGGCACAAATGGCCGATGGCGATGCACGATTTTTACTGAACACTGTTGAATATTTAATTAGTGCAAATTTCAAAGAACCATTAACCCCAGACACCTTGGATTCCGCTGTACAGAAGCGTGCACCATTATCTGACAGACACGGTGACGAACATTATAATTTAATATCTGCCGTGCATAAATCCCTGCGTGCCAGCGACACAGATGCGGCATTGTATTGGGCGGCACGCATGATGACATCTGGCCAGGATCCAATGTATTTATTCCGCAAATTAACACGATTTGCAGTCGAAGATGTCGGATTGGCTGATCCAAACGCATTACAGGTTGCAATTGCTGCATGGAACGCATACGAACGTCTGGGCAGTCCCGAAGGCGATTTGGCCCTGACCCAACTGGTAATATATCTGGGCACTGCACCAAAAAGCATTGGCAATTACAAAGCACAAAAGGCTGCATACGCTGCCGCCCGTGCCACCGGATCATTAATGCCGCCAAAGAATATATTAAACGCCCCAACAAAAATGATGAAAGATTTGGGTTATAACGACGGATATATTTATGACCCAGACACGGCAAATGGATTTTCTGGTCAAAATTGTTTCCCAGAAAGCATGGGCCGTCAGAAATATTATTTTCCAGTTGAACGTGGTTTTGAACGTGAAATAAAGAAACGTCTTGAATATTGGGATAAACTGCGTGAACAGTTAAAAAAAGATTAATAAAAAAATCCCCGAACGGGGATTTTTATTTCGCTTCTAATTTACGCTGATTGTTCAAATACGACTGTCGTTTTTGGAACAAACAAGTTCTAAAATCATTTAAACAACTTTGAAACACCTTCGAAGACGAGTTTGTTTTTATCTTTGCCACATCCTTACAAGACTCCTCTTTTATTACACACTCCTTATCACCATCATGAAACGGTGTCGTGCTTAATGCAGTCAAATCATTAACTAACTGTTGTCTAATTTCTGCAGTTGTTTTATTTCCATTACCAGATTGACTGTAGATAGATTGAAAATTACTTTCATAACAATCTAACTTCTTTTCCGGATCAAATATATTCATACAATTCGTTACACCAACTGACATATATACAGATTTATCTGTATCACGCCATGATGACGAACCACCACTGGAACTGTCAGATGTTGCACCGGCTGCCTGTAAAGATGCGGTCAATGTTGCTTTTTCCAACTGTGTTTTCAGACGTCTTACCATCGCTTCCAAATATTCGTACTGTTTATACATCTGTTGTGCAATAACAGTTGTCTTTAACGCAATAACGTCCTGCATTAACGTACGACTTTCATACGATGGATTTTGTATTTGCCCAACATTATATACATGCGTTGTACACAGTGCCAAACTTGGCACGATATAGTCATTATTTTCATCTTCACAACCATTTGATACGGCCGCCCATGTTGGCATAACCAACACACACCCCAGTATCAGACTGGTCATAAAAATCTTTGAAAAAATACTTTTTACTGTTTTCACTATAACCCCAATGTATAATTTGCCTACAAACTAAAACTAGTATTTGCTTTAATTTGTTGAACATTACCGTTCACACACTCTTGCATTGTACTTGTCATTTCTGTATTACCACACATACATTTATTATTCGAATAAGTACCTTTATTGATGGAACAAAAACTCTCACTGACGGAACTATGACAAATACCACCAACATTTGTTTTCGCACCACAATCACAACCTGTATCTGTCCAGCGCCCCCCAGAAGACGTACAATTCTTTTTCATTGCTTCTTTTTCTTTTTCTGCAGCTTTTGGATCCACACATCTTGCTAACTGATAATCAAACACAAAGTTCGTATTATCGCATTCACATTTGCCATCTTTCCAATTAGCAGAGTAATCCGAACTTTCACAAATACATTTCTTCTGACTATCACGTGATGCATGCATCTTGCACTTTTCTAAAACAGATGCGGCAACATTATTACTTGTTTCAACCAGTGATGCACCGCCCTGTTCTGCATAACGCTCTAATTGATCTCCTTTGATACATACTTTCTTTGGCAATGATTTTGTCGCTGCATATTTCTGCAATTCTGGATAAGATCCATCGCCCACATGACAATACTTTACAAAATCCATATCTTTACATTCTTTATTAGCTTTATTACCAGAAAATGCATTTGACATACATGTACTTGGTGCATCCTGTTCCAAAATACGTTGCAATGTATCAATATCAATCGATGCCTGTTTTTTTCGATTTGCAAATAAACCTGTTGATTCCAATGCAGACGACGCACATCCAATACGTATCATGGCATCCGTACTTTGTGCAGGATCCAATAATCCACGTTGTACTTCTGCCTGATCGGCCAATACTTTTTGTAATGTACATGCTGGGCTATCTTCGGCTGGGACAACCTGACCAATTGTACAAGTATGATTTCCCTTGGATGTTTCAGATGCGACCGAACGACCATTTGGACAATTAGCACTATTATATAAAGAACGTGTTGTATCAGAACACAAATATTCACCCCATGAATTACATGAATTACTTAACATCAAATAGATTTCTGTAATATCAACACCAACAGATTGTGCAATAATCAACGCATCATACAAAGAATCCAGAACCGTATTATATGGTTCAAAAAATTCCCCTGCTTTTTCTTTGAACATTTTTACACGTTTTGGGCCGGTACAATTATTTCCACGTGCATCACAACCCGCATATTCAAACGCAGTCAACATTGTTGATTTTAATCCTTTTAATGCAACTTCGGCATTTTCAATTTCTGTCATAACCTGACCTGTAATCTGCTGACGCACCAAGACATCATCAGACACCCCAGATTGAATTGCAGCCTGTTGTGCCGCAGTAACCCCAGACGCATTTACAGTTTGTGCATCAATTTTCGCCTGTTGTGCAGCCGCGGCTTCGGCCTGGGCCTGGGCAACCAATGCTTTTTGTTCATCCAGTGCTGCCTGCATAGATGCCATTTGCTGGGCATTTTGTTGTTGCATTTGTTGCTGCATTTGTGCCATCTGTTGTTGCATTTGTGCCATCTGTTGTGAATTTTGTGCAGCCGCAGCCTGTGCCGCAGCCTGTTGTGCGGCCAATTGCTGTTCTTGCATTTTGGCATTGGCATTTGCAACAATTTGTGCAGCGATTGAATCAATCAAACTGGCACCATGTTTTTTACAATCTTTGTTTGAATTTACACAACCTTCGACAATTGGTCTGGCAATTTCCAGTGTTGTACATGCACTACACTTTGGTTGTGCACAACGTTTTATCATCGCATCACAATTTCCAAAATCAGCCGTTGGTGCACCCGCAGCCCCAGCCAACGTGCGATTATTCATCAATGTATTCCAATTATTGTTATTTGCAGAACCACCATTACCATTCCACGCAGTTAAATTACTGCCCGCAGTGGTTGCAACATTTGCCCCACAAACACATGGGACAAAAAACAAGGTCAGCAATAAAAATCGCTTAAACAACTTCATATTCTCTCTTAGGTAAAATTTTACCATATTTTAAATCTATATAAAAGCGAAAAATGATAGAAATTTAGAATGATTTAGATAAAAGCAAATCGAGAATCGTTGTCATGAATTGCTGACACAGCCCGTGTTTAGCGAAGAAATTAAAGATAATGGTATAGATAAACGGGTTGGAAATGGCGTAGTGTACAAAAGTTACATGAGCCATCGCCAACCCGCTTTAGATATACCATTAGATTTAATTTACAGGATGTGACGTTTGTTATTGGCGTCCGGTGCAGACACAATACCATCTGCTTCCATACGTTCCATAAATCCAGCAGCCTTGTTATAACCAATTTGTAATCTGCGTTGGATATATGAAATAGTTGGCTTTTTATCACGCAAAACACATTCTTTGGCACGTGCATACAGGTCACCATCTTTGTCACCAGTACCACCAAAACCGCCACCCATCATATCACCACCACCAGATTCTGCAGAATCTGTAACACCTTCGGCATATTCTGGTTCACCCTGGGTACGCAAGAAATCACCAATACGTTTTAGTTCTTTGTCATCAATAAATGCACCATGGATACGAACTGGGACACGCCCTGCTTCGCTGAACAACATATCACCCATTGCTAATAATTGTTCTGCACCACCTTCGCCAAGACATGTTACACTGTCGATACGGCTACGTGCCTGGAACGAAATACGTGTTGGGAAGTTCGCTTTGATAACACCTGTAATTGTTGTTGCGTCTGGACGCTGGGTCGCCATAACCAAGTGGATACCGGCTGCACGTGCCTTTTGTGCAATACGCTGAACACACGCTTCTACGTCTTTACGTGCCAAACTCATCAAGTCTGCAACCTCGTCAATAATGATTACCATATATGGCATATCTGACAAATCGACTTCTTGTGTTTCGAACAACAATTCGCCCGTTTCTTCATCAGTTCCAACAGCAACTTGCTTGGTAATCTTTTCGCCACTTTCACGTTTTTGTGCAGCGATTTCATTATAACTTTCGATATTACGTGCATTAAGAACTTGCAGTTGTTTATATCTTTCTTCCATTTCACGCACAGCCCATTTCAACGCATTAACTGCTGGTTCTGGTTCCAACTTTACAATTGGTGTAATCAAGTGTGGAATATCATCCCAGAACCCAAAGTCAACACCCTTTGGGTCGATAATAATCAGTTTACATTTATCAGGGGTAAAATGATAAACAATAGATGTAATAATGGATTGAACAAATACAGACTTACCAGATCCAGTACGCCCTGCAACCAACATGTGTGGCATCTTGGCCAAATCGAAATACATTGGATTTCCACCAATATCAACACCCAACGCCAATGGTATTTTATATTTAGATTCTATGAACAAATCATCTTCCATCAATCCACGATAACGCACAGTCTGACGCTTTAGATTTACCATTTCAACACCGATTAATTGTGTCTTTGGAATATGTGCGATACGGATACTTTCTGTTGCCATTGCACGCGTCATATCTGTTACAGTTTTGCTGACATCTGCCATACGCGTACCTTCATCTGGCATAAATTCAAACAATGTTACAATTGGTCCAGGTTTAATACCGACAACCTTGCCATGAACACCATATTGTGAAAACTTTACTTCCATACTGCGGGCAATTTGTTTTAATTCTGGTGTCACTGAATATTTGCTAAAATTAGACTTTTCCAAGAATCTTGTATCTGGCAATTCGTATGTATTTGCACGTGCAACACGTGTTTTTACAGCCGCCACAGCAGCAGCTTTTTTTACACTACGCTTCTTTGGGGTGGCTACTTTTTCTTCTTCCGCTTCTTCTTGCTCTATTTCTTCCTCAACTTCATCTTCTTCATCTGAATCATCAGTTTGTGGCACATACTTTGTTAAATGGAACGCAGACGCCAACCATAATGCCCAACGTTTTAAAACCTTTAGTCCCCAACGAACATGTTCCCATTTTATGTGTAGTAACATTCCACCCATAATACAAAAAACAACCACACATAAAACACCAACCAACACAGCACCAACCAAACCAATCAAATACACAACATCAGCTGATACCACCGCACCAAACATACCACCGTATGTTGAACGTGGTGCAATTAAACCAAATCCAATTACCCCCATGCACAGTGTAATAAATCCACGCAATAAATTATATTCCGGCAGATTTTCATATTCCAACCCCAGTATTTGCACAATTCCCCATCGTGCAATACACAAAAACAAAAACAGCCCAGGTATTACACCAAATGCATAACGCACCATACCAACCAAATACCCCATCACAGATTGGTCACCAAATGTACTGGATACGCCAAAGCCATCTAAATAAGAATTATAAAACAGCATTGCAAACACAGCCCACAATGCAACACCCAAGACACATACGCCAAATACACGTTGTGCCAAACTTTTTAATGCACCAGACACACGTTCCGGTAAAAAATTAGACTTTCTTTTCCCTGCCATAACGCTGGTTATTTTATCATAAAAAACACAAAAAAAACACACGATTTTTACACCGTCTGAAATTTATATTTAATTAGTCTTTTTTAATAACTGCCATTTTATAATATCAGCAACAACCATACCAATAAAGGCCCCAAGCAATACATCCGATGGCCAATGTGCCCCAACTGCAACACGTGAAAAACCAACCAATATTGCCAGTGTCCATGTCAGAACTTTATACTTTGGTGCCAACATGCCAATCATCACCAGCCCTGCAAAAGTAACAGTTGTATGACCAGACGGCATTGAATTAAACGCCCAATCTAATGATGGTGGATAAAAGCCAACCATATCCAACGCTTCGAAAAATATAGGTCTGGCACGTCCAATAAATGTCTTTAAAATTTTAACCAAAACACCTGCTGACAAAACGCTATAGAAAATCAAAAACGCATGACTTGCTTTTGTTTTTTCGAAACAATCACGTACACTGCCCAGCAAATTATTTACCTTAAATGATATTTCTGACTTTATCATTTTTTTGATACACAATACCGCAGCCGTAATAAAAGATACCAACAACCATACCTTGCCAGCAAAAATAACATCAAAAAATTTCCATAAATCACAATCAAATTGACGTATAAAAACAAATAATGGTTTATCCAACCAAACAATTCCCAAAAATACCAAGATTGCCGTTATCAACGACGCAATCCCCATTTTTTTCCATTTTATTTGATTATCTTTTGTTAAAAACATTTCACACCCCCACAAATAATTTTATAAATCAATTAATCCATTATATATTTTCATATCCGTCAAAATCTTTACAGACACAGCCATTGATAACGCATCTTCATCTGTTCCACTGGCAAATGTTGGACAGCCCTGGCGAATATCTTTTGGATTAACATTTTTTTCTTTATTAAAATCACGTGCGTTAAAATCACCATTAATAACATTTAAAAAGAAGGCATTTTGTTGCTGACTGGAACGAATATTAGACAAACATACAATTGGGAAAACACCACGTCCATCAATAACCTGTCCCTGACCTGATTTGACAGATTTGTTTAACAGTTCTAATGCACCACCATTGTTCAAATCAATAACAGTTGCGATTCTGGCACTGCCTGCTGTTGGCGTCCCAACCAACACACCACGTTTTGTTTCATAAAAAGCAGACGCAATCGCTTCTGCAGTACCACGTGTTTGATCAGACATTAAAACCACAACTGGCATTTCAGTAATAGCTTTTGCATTTGGCACAACTTCTACTTCATCCATTGCTGTTTCAACAATACGCATAACTGGAATTTCACCCATAAACAATCCTGCCAATTTTGCAGCCGCACGTTCATCATCACCACTGGACGCACGCAAATCAAAAATAATACCTTCGGCATCTGTATATGTATTCAATGCCTTTTTCACAATATCAACTGCACCATCAGATACCTTGTGTACAATGATTTCCAGTATTCCACCATTGTCTGGATTTGAACGATGAACAATATCTGCATCTGCAACAATAACTGTCGCACGACGCAAGACAACATCTTTGCTGCCACGCGGTGACAATATTTTTATTTTTGATGTACCAGAATTAAATCCACTGATAACAGATGCCAATTCTGCATCAGACATATTACGTACCAATTTGCCATTGATTTGAACAATCAAATCCCCTGCACTGATACCAGCCGTATCTGCAGGTGCCCCTTTGAATACACCATCAACACGGAAATTACCACGTTCGTCACGTACACCTTCCATACCAACACTAGTTAACAATCTGCCATCTTCGGTAATTTGTGCGGATTTAGAAAAAATATATCTGCCATTTTCATCCAAGCCACGCATCATACCATCAACAACATATTGGTACATTTCGTTTTCTGACAGCGATTTCATATATGAATCATTTGCACGCATCTTTAAAATTAATGCTGTGGTAATTTCACCGAATGCATTCCAATCGTTTTTATCTGGGCGTGGATAATTTGCAATAATCTTATCATCCCAAACCAATACAACCCGTTCATCCGTTGCAGCAATATGTGCAGATGGATTTAAATTTTCTAAACTTTCAATTGCAACATTCAGGCTTTTTCCACCCCACTTTACCCCGTTTAATTTTTCGTAAACGTCCGCAAAGTTTTTGGACATTTCAAATACAGGCAAACCATCTTGAATTTTTTCATCAGAAAAGAACAATCCGTCTGCAAAACACGGTGTCATACCAATGGCAAACGCCAACATAAAAAATATTTTTGCTATTCTCATATTACACCCCCCATTGGTATGACATACTATTAATTATCTGTATCACGCAAATTAAAGTTATACAAAATCATATTAGATATAAAGATACTTGTAAATGTTCCCATAACGACCGAGAAGCCCATTGCAATCGCAAATTCACGCAACATCGCCCCACCGAACAAATACAAACCAACCATTGCCAACATTGTTGAAATACTGGTCAACATTGTACGTCTGAACATTTCACCAACAGACAAATCAATCAAATCTGCCATTGGCATTTTGTGATATTTCTTTACATTTTCATCAATACGGTCATAGTTAACAACCTTGTCATTAATAGAATAACCTATACCAGTCAGGATAATTGCAATTGCCGTCTGATTAAATTCCAAACCTGTGATTGAATAAAAACCAAACATCAATACAAAGTCCAAGAACAACGAACAAAATGCACCAACTGCATACCCACCTTTGTATCGAATCCAAACGTAAACAGCCATCATAATAAAGGCAAACAATATCGCCAAAATACCACCACGAATCAATTCACCACCAATTTTTGGTCCAACAATTTGAACTTGTGAATATTCAACGTTATTACCCAAAATATTTTTTATTTCGGACACACGTTCATTTTGTTGTGCTTCTGTTGACCCTTTTGGTAATCCCAAACGAATTAATATCGCCTTGCCATCAACCTGTTGCAATTCAGGACTAAATTCAGATAATGCGGCACGCATTTTATCAATTGTATAAGACTGTTCAACTGGTGTTACTTCCATTGAAATACCACCTGCAAAGTCAATACCATAATTCAGTCCACGGAACAACAGCGACAATATCGACAACAAAACCAACGCACCAGAAACGATGTACGCAATTTTACGATATTTCATTATATGTAATTTCATATTAATACCCCCACATCTTATTTTGCATAACCAATTTTTTTATTTTTGCCGTTCATGTACCAGTCAATCAGAACCTTGGACAACCATACGCAAGTAAACAATGTTGTCAAAATACCGATAGACAAAGTCACTGCAAATCCACGAATTGGACCAGCACCAAACTGGAACAAAACCAAACCACAAATCAATGTTGTTAAGTTTCCGTCCAAAACAGTCTTCATTGCACGATCGAACCCGATATTAACAGCACGCAAACTTGGTGTACCTGAACGCACTTCATCCCTGATACGTTCAAACGGCAATACGTTTGCGTCCACCGCCATACCCAACGTCAGAACGATACCGGCAATACCTGGCAATGTTAATGTTGCCCCGAACAATGCGGTAAGTCCCACAATCATCCCCAAATTTACAACCAATGCGATACCTGCAATCACACCAAATGCACGATATACAAAGAACAAGAAAATAAAGATAAACAGTACACCTGCAATCGCACCAACCTTTCCTGCTGCAATTGTATCAGCACCCAATCCGGCACCAACAACACGTTCTTCGATAACTTGCAACGGTGCAGGCAACGCACCAGAACGCAACAGTACCGCCAAATCTTTGGCACCCTGTAATGTAAAGCCACCTGAAATCTGACCACGCCCCCCAGGAATTGGTTCACGAATAACAGGTGCAGACAAAACTTTACCATCCAAAACGATTGCAAATCTTTCATTTACATGTTCTGTTGTTAATTTTGCAAATCTGCGTGCACCAGACGCATCAAACACAGTTGACACAACCGGCATATTATTCTGGTCAAATTCTGCCTGAGAATCTTTTAATGATTCACCTGAAACTTCAACCCTTGAATACACAGGAATCAACTGCCCCCCCATATCCATATATGGCAAAAATTCCGTACCATTTGGTGCACGACCAGACGCAATTTGTTCATTTGAAACATTTTCATTTACCAAATGAAATGTCATTTTTGCAGTCTGACCAATCAAATTTTTAATATGTTCTGGGTTATCAACACCTGGCAACTGAACCAAGATGTACTTACCACCCTGACTTTGGATTGATGGTTCTTTGGTACCCAATGCGTCAATACGACGACGAACGATTTCAACACTGCGTGCCAAAGCATCTTTTATCATTTCTTGCTTTTGCAATTCTGAATAAGACAAATAAATTGTTTTACCATCAGACTTCATATCAACAGTATTACCAAACGCAGCCTTTAAACGTCCCTTGGCATCAGAAACCTGTTTTTCTTCACGAACAACCAATGACACAACACCATCATGATTACGCAGATTTGAAAAACGAATAACGCCTTTTTTTCTGTCAATCATGTTACTACGAACTTCTTCGTACAATTGCTGTGTTTTTTCAGCAAACATTGTATTCGTATCAACTTCCAATAACAGTTGTGCACCACCCTTTAAATCCAACCCAAGTGACACAGGTCCAATCCACGATGGAAAATAAGGTGCCAACTTTGGCGACATTGTTGGTACAGCCAACAACACACAAAATACAGCAACAAAAATTATCGCCAATTTTTTAAACATAACCTAACCCTTTTTACTTTTTTTATTCAACACCAGCCACTGCGTTTTTTGCAACTTCGATTACAACGCCCTTGGCTACTTCTAAATCAATTGTTTTTTCATTTACTTTTTTAATAGTACCATAAATACCAGCCGCCATTACACGGTTACCAACCTGTAATGAATCCAGCATTTTTTGATATTCCGCCATACGTTTTTTGTTTGGACGAACCATTAAAAAATAGATGATTCCAAAAACAACCATACAATACAAAACCATCCCCCAAAAACCGTTTTGTGGGGCTGCTGCACCAGTTTGAACAACTGTATCTACAACTTCTGCTGTTTGTTCCATGTATTTTCTCCTTGATTTAATACAGGAACATTAGTAAAAAAACCCAGATTTGTAAAGTAAAAATACAAGAAATTACAATCTTTCAAACCAAGTATCAATTTCAGTTATCGGAATGAATTTATACACAGGACGACCATGATTACACTGCCCACCACGTTCTGTTTTTTCGATATCACGCAGCAATGTATCCATTTGAACAAAATCTAACTTTTGCCCCGCCCGCACAGAATGATGACACGCCCAGTTTGCCAACTTTAAATGCAACTTTTCTTTTAACTGCGAAGAATGCCCATTTATACGCACTTCATCTGCAACACTACGCAACACATCTGCCCAATTCATATCCCAGTCAGATGGCTTTTCAAATATCGCAATCGCATTATCGCCAAACGCGTCAACATGTAATCCAGACTGTTTTAATTCATCAGAAATAGACACAACCGCAACAACATCTTCTTCACGCAGATTAACAACAATTGGCGTCAACAATGGCTGTGTCTTTATTTTATTATTACGTAATTTTTCATATGTAATTCTTTCATGTGCAGCATGCTGATCAACAATCACCATATTATCATCTTTCTGTGCGATGATATATTTATTTGCGACCTGCCCCACAACACGTCCCAACGGCATATCAACAAAAACATTTTCTATTGGTGTTTCTGCATGTTTTGGCACAGGTGTCACACAAACAGAATCAACAAACGGATTTTGCACCACAGGCTTAATTTCATCACGCACACAAAATGCACTTGGCTTAACTGCAAATTCAAACTGTGGAAATGACTGTGCAGGTTTTGCTGTTTCAACAGGCGTTACCTGTTGCACAACATTACTTACCATTGTTTGTGACAATCTGTCACGCAAAGTTTTGATTATAAATGACCGCACATGTGTAGGTTCTAAAAAATGCACTTCGGTTTTTGCAGGCGATACATTAACATCAACCGCATTTGTTGGCAACCACAGATACAATGCACACAGCGGAAATTCACGTGCATGCATAACATCCATATACGCTGCACGCAACGCACCAACCAAAACCTTATCCTTGACTGGCCGACCATTAACAAACAAAAACTGATCAACAGATGACGCACGTCGCAATGTTGGTTCTGAAATATAACCTGTTAATTTCATACCCGATGTTGATGATGACACAGCATCAATTTCCAACATACGCCCAACAACATCGTCGCCCATAACCGCAGCAATACGAGATAACAAATCCTGATTTTTCGGAAAAATCCACTTATCATTTAGAACAAAACCAACATCTGTTCGTGCCATTGCCAACTTTTTTACAACTTCCAAAACAGACATTAATTCCGCCCTGTCACCACGCAGAAATTTTAATCTGGCCGGTGTTTTTGCAAACAGATTTCTGACACGCATACGCGTACCAACCTCCCACTCAGAAGGTTTTATTTCCCCTGTATTACAATCAATCTGCCAACCATTTTCATCTGCACCATTATTAGTATCAATCGTCATATCAGACACAGACGCAATTGATGGCAACGCTTCACCACGAAATCCCATAAAGTTAATATTCAACAAATCATCATCTGGTAATTTTGACGTTGCGTGTCGTGTAATTGCACGTGCCAAATCATCACGTGACATACCAGAACCATTATCAATAATACTTATCAATGTGCGTCCACCATCTGTGACATCAACCACAATCTGGTCAGCACCCGCATCCAGTGCATTTTCAACCAGTTCTTTGACCACGCTGGCTGGATTTTCAACAACTTCGCCTGCTGCGATTTGATTAATCAAAAAATCAGGCAACACACGAACCGTCATAAAAATCCTTCCTTTTTTCGCTTATAAATTTAGTCTTTAAATTTAACTTCTAAAATTTCGTATTCTTTTTCACCACCAGGCAATTTTACGATACAAGTATCACCAACACAACGACCAATCATCGCACGTCCCACTGGGGATGTACACGAAATAACAGTACGTCCATCCGATTCGATATCAGACAAAATTCTGCACTGCATTTTATTACCATCTTCGTCTTCGGCGACAACACGTGCACCAAAAACCACCCTGTCCCCTGACAAAGAATCAACATCAATAACAGACGCATTTTCAATAACACCTTCGATAAATCTGATACGTGCATCAATCTGACGTTGTTTTTCTTTGGCGGCACTATAATCCGCATTTTCAGACAAATCCCCCAGCGAACGTGCCCACTGGACGACTTTCAAGATTTCTGGTCTTTGATTTTCTTTCAAATCTTTTAATTCTTTAATCAGGCTATCAAAACCTGCACGTGAAATCGGTTTCTTTTCCATAACTATAATCCTATATCTTTTTGTTCTCAGAATTATACGCATTCATTTTAATTTTGCAATTATCAAATGAAACAGGTATAATTTTACTATTATGTTCAGGTTAAATATCTTAAATCGCTTTTTATTACGCCGATTTTTTTCCGGTGTTGGTTTGGTATTGTTGGTCGTATGTGGCATCATCATGGCTGTAACATTTGTTGAACGTCTGCCATCAAACCCAAACGCAATTGCGGCATTATATGATGCATGGATACGTCTATTGGAATACATTCCAATGTTTTTACCAATGGCCGTATTTATGGGCACATTATTAACATCGTACAATCTTACCAAATCCAGCGAAGGTATTATTATATCCAGTGCAGGACTATCCCCTTATCAGGCAACACGTCCTTTTTTTATCGGTGCATTTTTAATTGGTTTATTTGCAACAACTGTTATTAATCCCTACTCTGTCAAAATCAGTTCTGAAAATATAACCGCCGAAAATCTACAATTAATCGATGACAAAATCTGGTTACACGAAGGTGGCACAGACAAAACAATCACAATGAACGCCGAAACCCTGCACAAGGCAAATAACTCTTTGGAATTTATTAATACAACAATATATATCCAAGGAACCGACTTTAAACTGAAAGAACGCATCACAGCAAACAATGTAACATTATCAGACAACAAATTATCCACAACAAATGCAACAATCCTGCACCAAGACGGCACAACAACTAATGGCACATGGGAAACAGACACATTATTGACACCACAAACTGTTCTGGACAGATATTTACAACCAAATCAAATATCGTTCTGGCAACTGCCATCATTTATCAGAAAAATGCAAAGTATTGGTGCCCCAATACGCGGTCATTTGATACAATTATGGACACTGTTATTTTTACCATTAACTATGATTGCAATGGCAACACTGGGGGTTGCATTTTCACAAACAAAGCAACGCAGAAATTACAGTTTTGGAATCAAGTTTAGTTTGGGAATCATAACATGCTTTGCTTTATACTTTTTAATCAATCTGTTTAACGCATTGGGTGCAACAGGAACACTGCCACCAATATTATCTATCATTGCACCACCATTAATTATAATCGCAGGTGCAGGAATATTTATGAACAGTTTTGATACAATATAAACAGATAAACCAAGGGTTCGAACAATATGCCAATAAAAAAGAAAAAAAAGAAAACAAATTTTCGCATTTTCTTAACCTGGACAATTATTGCAGTATTGATACTATTGATGCTGATATCGTTTCCTGCAACCCAACACATGACCGAAATCGTAGTATATCCATGAATTACATAGATATTTTTTTAGAAGCCCTGTCTGCAGAAAAAGGTCGCAGTGAAAAAACATTGACCAGTTATGCATCTGATTTGCATTTGGCAGACGATGCAATAAATGGCGGTCTGATGAACGCAACAGAATCAGACATACAAAACTATCTGTCATCATTACCAGACAAAGCATCTTCAATTGCACGCAAGGCATCTGCCCTGCGTGGGTTTTATAAATTTTTAATGCTGGAAAAAATTATAAAAAACAACCCAACAACAAATCTAGAACTACCAAAAAGAAATCGTGCATTACCAAAATTTTTAACTGTTGATGAAATAGAACTATTAATATCTTCGGCCGGCGACATACGCAATTCATTACGTTTGCGTGCCATGATTGAATTATTATATGCATCAGGTCTGCGTGTATCTGAACTGTGCGAATTACCCGTATCTGGCATATTGGGCAATAAATTATTAATTCATGGCAAAGGTGCAAAAGAAAGACTGGTCCCCATGCACGACGCTGCAATACATGCACTGAACAAATGGATGGACGCACGTGGCGATACAGATTCTAAATATGTATTTCCATCAAACGCCAAATCAGGCCATATAACACGTGATGGATTTTTCAAGATTTTAAAAAAATGTGCTGTACTGGCCGGAATTGATCCAAACCGGGTCAGCCCACACGTTTTGCGTCATTCATTCGCATCACATCTGCTGGCAGGTGGTGCAAATTTACGTGCAATACAAACAATGCTGGGCCACGAAGACATATCAACAACCCAGATTTACACACATGTAATGCCAGAAAAATTAAAAGAAACAGTATCTAATCATCACCCATTTGCAAACAAGAAAGGTATATAAGAAATGATAAAAAAATGCGACCATTTGGGATGTACCAAGGCCGGAACATGCCGTGCCCCAAAAACACGTGACTTAAAAGAATATTGGTTTTTTTGTCAGGAACACGCTGCAGAATACAACAAAAATTGGAACTTCTATGCAAATATGACCCCCGAAGAAATCGAAGCGGATTGGGAACGTCAAACATTTGGCGAACCATTAAAAGATGCCAAAACAGCAAATACTGACGCATCAGATTATGCCAGTTTTATAAACGACTTCATCACAGGACGCAGTAAATTTGACCGCATGCCTGTAAAAAGCAAATTACCAACAACAGTCGTATCTGCATTTCGTGTATTTGATTTGGGTATATCTGCCACATGGCGTGAAGTCGGCGTAAAATATCGTGCATTGGCAAAAAAATACCACCCAGACACCGCAACAGATAAAAAAAATGCGGCCACAGAATTTGCAAAAATATCTGCTGCATACGACATATTGAAAAAACATTTTGGCAAGAAATAAGGCTTTTTTATAAGCCTTTTTTATGATATAATTTTATCCAAAAGGAGAATTATATATGAAAAAGCAATTGTCTGTTATCGTTGGTGCATTGGCAATTTTGGCCACATCAAATGCGTATTCTGAAACAAATTGGGGCACACGTTCTGGTTCCAGTGTAAACTTGTCCAGCACGCCATCAACACGCACACGCGAAAACATAAATTACAAAAAATATCAAACAACAAAACGTACATACACAACCAAAGATTCTGGTGACCTGTATTATACAAAACCTGCAAATCGCAGTGCATTGTACAAAGAATACACAGGTGCAAATTCTTCACGTGCAACAGAAACAAAAACAACAGTACGCAAGGTACGTTCTGAAACAGCACGCACAACAGCAAAACGCAAATACTTTTTGGCACACCCATTTTTCCAACCATTGGGTGGCAAATTCGGTTCTATAACAGACCTGTCATATACTAACAGTTCATATGATTTCACAATGAATCAAACTGTTCCTTTTTATGATAACACAGGCACACCTTTGACACCATCTACAACACCATTATCTGACCTGACAGCCAATTGGACTACAAAGCAATTAGTTATCAAAGAAGATTTCAGTTATGGTATCACAGATCGTTTTGCGATTTTGGGAATGCTGCAATATAATTCTTCTGATTACGAAACAGAATATGACGATCCAACTGCCCCAAAAGACAAAATGAGTGACAGTGGTCTGAATTTATATGGTCTGGGCGTACAATGGCGTTTTGTTGATAACGACCAATGGATTGCAATGGCGTCCGGATATTTCCAACATCAAAAAGACATCGCAAATAACTTTATTCTGGAAGCCAAGGCAGGATATAAAGTACAACGTTCTACAATCTATGGTTTGGCACGTGGTTGGTATATTGATTTAGAAGGCAATTCTTATGGCAACGCCATTTCTGGCAACGAAGTAAACGGCGATCCTTCTATGATGTATTTACCATACCAAGTTGGCGACACCAGTGCAATGTATCTGGAAGGTGGCTTGGGTGTATTCAGTGTCTTAAACCAAGACTGGACATTAAATGTTGAAGCGGTATTGGGCAACTATGACTGGCATAACCAGGCATCCGTAAAGGCCGCAATCGCATGGCAACCAAATGATTGGTTTGCACTGAACCTGTACGGTAAAACATCTATTTATGATACTGCAAATGATAAAACCCTTGATTTGTATTATCAGAACCCACAAATTAAAATAGATAACGGTGCTGGCGGTCAAATATCTTTGGACAGCCTGTACCCCGTTGGAACAGCAGACTTGGATAAATATTCAGAAATGACAATCGGTCTGCAAGCAATATTCCAATTCTAACATAAACATAACTTGATATTCCCGTATCATACGGGAATATCATCCCAGGAGAGAGAGTCCCATCATGCGTAAATTTTTATCCGTATTTTTTGTCAGTGCTTTTATCGCCCTGCCCGTATCATCATATGCAAATGTATTGGAACACGATACATCTGATCCACTATATTTACTAAACACCGAAGAATTGTTAAGTCAAACATCTGTATCCTACTGGAATCACATGTTACGTATCGGTCAAGGCATATCTTATGGTATGAATCAACGTTTATCAATTGGTGCAAACGTTCATTACCAACACCACTTTAACGGTGACATGGATGGATTTTCTGCTATTGATTTGGGGGCAACATATCGTATGACACGTGCAACAGACACAGAATCACGTGTTATATCCGACCTGATATTTGGGTTTAAATTCGGCGGCAGTTCTCATGCCCGCACACCATATTATGCAGATTCTACATACTATGCAGGTCTGCGATTTGGACGTCAATGGGCCGGCATGACATTGGCAGCAACAATCAAATCCAGTTGGGTCTTTGATGATGAACGTGGAATGTCATTTATTGACTTTATACCCGAAGCATATTTCAGAATTGCACCAGATTGGCGTATTGGCGGTGGCTTTACAATTCGCAAGGCAACAAACCGTGATCCAGTCACAGGTGACGATTATGACCAAGAATGGCTGAACACAAAACTGGTCCGTCAATTTGGCCGCACACAATACATTGGTCATATCGACTATGAATTCGAAAGCGATGAAATTCAATTCGGCGGAAAGTTGAATATTGTATTTTAATAAAAATCGGGAATTTTTATTCCCGATTTTTTTCTCTACAAATTATGATAACTTATTCAAATAGGCAATTGCGTCCATACCAGCACTGCACCCAGTACCAACAGCGGTTGCAATCTGCATTTTCAAATCGCTGTGAACATCACCTGCAACGAACATACCTGCTGGCAATTCAGATGGTGCCAGTCGCCCCAGCCCATCACGTTTAATATCTTCTGATAAATAGTCTGTGTTTGCTTCGTGTCCGATTGCAACAAAAACACCATCCACAACCAATTGTTCACCCGTTGTTGTTGTGACAATCAGTTCACCATCTGTGGAATCTGTTTTTTCTTCGATTTTTTCTAAATCTGTATTAAACAAGCATTCAATATTTTCACGCTGTGCAACGCGTTCACGCAATATTGCTTCGGCACGGAAAAATTCAGATTTACGATAAACAATTTTTACAGTCTTGGCCAAATCTGCCAAATACAACGCATCATTTAATGCACTGTTTCCGCCACCCATAACGATTACTGTTTTACCACTGTAAAAGAAACCATCGCATGTTGCACAATATGAAACGCCACGTCCCATCAATTCACGTGCACCTGCGATTTCCAGTTTACGTGGACTGGCACCTGTGGCAACAATCACTGTTTTTCCAACATATTCTTTATTATTTGCGGTAACAACAAATTCATCATTTTCATTTTTCACAACACTTGTCGCACAAACAAATTCAACATTTGCACCAAATGATTCCGCCTGATTTTTCATAAATTCAGCCAATTCACTTCCACTGCCGGCCCAGCCTGGATAATTTTCCAATGTTGCGATACCTGCCATCTGGCCACCTAATCTGTCACCGCCCAAAACGATTGTTTTCTTATTTGCACGTGCCGCATACAATGCCGCAGTTAATCCCGCAGGCCCAGAACCTAAAATAATTACATCATACATTTGATTTTCTTCCTTTACTTTTTCCTGGGGTCAATATAACAAAAATTACAAACCCACACAACCAAAATTATCAACATTTAAAACAGTTACACAAATTCTTTACAAACATTATAAACAGTTATAGAATACAATCCGAAATTATGACAAAGGACAATTAATATGTTGGATATAAAATTTATTCGTGAAAACCCAGACACAGTTAAAAAAGCATGTGAATTAAAAGGCATGACAGATTATACAGATCAAATCTTGGAACTGGATGCACGCGTTCGTGAACTAAAAACAATTACACAAAGCAAAACTGCTGAAAAAAATAAAATCACACGTGAAATACCAACCGCCACAGACAAGGCACCATTGATTGCAAAATCCAAAGAAATCAATGCAGAAATCGCAAATGACTTGGCAGAATTGGCAAACAAAGAACAAGAATTAAACGAACTGTTGCATTGTGTTCCACAAATACCAAGTGCAGACACACCATTTGGCCATGACGATTCTGAAAATGTCGAAGTTCGTCGTGTTGGCACACCACGTGAATTTGATTTTACACCACGTCCACAATGGGAACTGTTGGAAATGAACAACTGGTATAAACCTGAAAAAATTGCATCAATTTGTGGCACACGTACATATGCCCTGTTCGGTGAAGCAGCAGAACTGGAACTGGCGATTCAAACATACGTATTGCAAAAATTAATTGCCAAAGGTTTCACATTTGTAAACTGCCCTGCAATAACAAAACCACAAACAATCTTTAATGCAGGTCACTTCAAGGGAACAGATGTATCTGTTATGAACAATGATGTATTTATGCTGACTGATACAGACAGATGCTTGGCTGGAACTGCTGAAATCATTTTAAACTCACTGCACAGCGATGAAGTTTTAAATGAAAAAGACCTGCCAATTAAATATGCCGGTTTTTCACCATGTTTCCGCAAAGAAGCCGGTGCTGCTGGTCGTGACACTCGCGGAATCGTTCGCATACATCAATTTAACAAGGTTGAACAATATATCTATTGCACACCTGAACAATCTGATGAAATGCATGAACATTTATTAAATAATCTGTGTGAAATTATGGAAGATTTAGAATTACCATATCGCGTTATTATGGCATGTACTGGCGACATGGGATTCAACAAAGTAAAAATGCACGACGTCGAAGCATGGTTCCCAAGTGAAAACACATATCGTGAACTGGGTTCTTGTTCTTCGATTGGTCAATTCCAAGCACGCAGAACAAATACCAGATACCGTGCCACAGATGGCAGTATGCAATTCTGTGCAACATTGAACAACACTGGAATTGCCCTGCCACGTGCAATTGTACCTGTTATTGAAAACCACCAAAACCCAGACGGTTCTGTCAATATTCCAAAGGCACTGCAACCATTAATGGGTGGCCGAACAAAAATCGGTGGAAAGCATTAAAAAACGCCCGTTTGGGCGTATTTTTATTTCTGAAACGATTGTGCTATTTCAACAAACGGACGTGCAAAACAATTTGCAGATTCGATTGCTAATTTACTTTTATATTTCTTTGCATTTTCAACAATTTCTTTTGAATATGTATCGCTGTGTCCATCATACATCCATTGTTGTACAGCACGACAGAAACGATAATATTCTGCACCATTACCATTAAAGAATACACTTGTTGCTTTGTTCCAAACAATACCTGTTGGATCTTGGACAATATAATAAGCAGAAGAAAAATCTCTTAACCCCTTTGCATCTGCATATTCCACCGCACGTTTACGCCATGCTGCTTCTGTTGTTTCACGTGAAAAATACAAATCTGGATTTTTTGCAACCTGTTCCATAAACACCAAACTGCGTGCTGCATCACAACGCTTTTGCAAATCCATATTTTTCCAAATTGATTTAATACGTACACGTGCCAAATCTGTTAAACTTTTCAGTCCAACTTTTATTGCTTCACGAACTTCTTGTTCTTTATAAGTCTTATACATAATCCCAACTCCTTTGGTTATTATTACATCACCGTCACAATTAAATATAGACAAAACAACACAAATGTCAATATTTTTACAAAAAAATATTCATAAATTCTTGAAAAATGTAAATTTTCGTTATACCCTGTACTGGAAATTCAAAAAAATATGGGGCAAAACTTATGAAAATACGCAATATTGCAATTATTGCACACGTTGACCATGGAAAAACAACCTTGGTTGATAATATGTTAAAGCAAGCAGGCACATTTCGTGAAAACGAAAAAGTCGAAGACCGTGTTATGGACAGCGGTGATATTGAACGCGAACGCGGCATTACTATTTCTGCAAAACCCACATCTATTCAGTGGGGCGAATACAAGATTAATATTGTTGACACACCTGGGCACGCAGACTTTGGTGGCGAAGTAGAACGAATCCTGTCGATGGTTGACGGTGTGGTATTATTGGTTGACAGTGCCGAAGGTCCACTGCCCCAAACAAAGTTCGTATTATCCAAGGCATTAAAACTGGGCCTGCGTCCAATTGTATGTATTAACAAGGTTGACCGTGGCGACGCACGACCAGATGAAGTTTTAACAGAAACATTTGATCTGTTCGACAAACTGGGTGCAACAGATTCACAACTTGATTTCCCATATTTATATTCTGTTGGTCGTGATGGTTGGGCTGTTCGTGATTTGAACGACGAACGCAAAGATTTGACACCATTGTTCCAATTAATTGTTGATCATGTACCTGCCCCAGACTGTAACGGCGAACGTTGTCAGTTGGACGCACCATTTACAATGTTGGCAACAACATTAGAAGCAGATCCATACGTCGGTCGAATTTTAACAGGTAAAATTGAATCAGGTACAGTTCGCGTTGGTCAATCTGTCAAAGCAATCAACCGAAACGGCGAATTTATCGAAAACGCCAAGATTACAAAAATCATTGAACATCGCGGTGTTGAAAAAATCTCACGCGACACTGCATCTGCTGGTGACATTGTTGTTGTGGCTGGTTTTTCCAAGGCAACTGTGGCAGACACACTGTGCGATCCATCTGTTACCGAACCAATTCCTGCGATGCCGATTGATCCGCCAACCCTGACAATGACATTCTTTGTTAACACATCACCATTGGCGGGTAAGTCTGGTAAAAAATTAACATCACGCATGATTGGCGAACGCCTGTTCAAAGAAGCAGAAACAAACATTGCGTTAAAAGTTGAACAAAGTGAAAACAACGAAGCATTCGAAGTATCTGGTCGTGGTGAATTACAACTGGGCATTTTAATTGAAACAATGCGTCGCGAAGGTTTTGAATTATCAGTATCACGTCCACGCGTTGTTATGATTGAAAATGAAAATGGCGAAAAACTGGAACCAATCGAAGACGTTGTAATTGACGTTGATGACGAATTCAGCGGTGTTGTTATTGAAAAAATGACAAAACGCAAGGCAACAATCACCGAAATGAAGGCATCAGGCGGCGGCAAAACACGTATTGTATTTTCTGCCCCGTCACGTGGTTTGATTGGATACTTGTCAGAATTCCGAACAGACACACGTGGCACAGGTATTATGAACCGTGTATTTGATAAATACGATGTGTATCGTGGTCCAATACAACAATATCGCCCAGGTGTATTGGTATCTATGGAAAAAGGCAGTGCTGCAACATATGCATTATTTAATTTGCAACCACGTGGCACACTGTTTATCGACCCACAAACCGAAGTATATTCTGGTATGATTATCGGCGAACACAGCAAAGAAAACGACTTGGAAGTTAATCCAATCAAGGGTAAAGAATTAACAAACATGCGTTCCGTTACAGCGGATGAAAAATTATTCTTGGCTCCTCCTCGTCGCATATCACTGGAAGAAGCACTGTCATATATCTTGGATGATGAATTGGTTGAAATCACACCTGACACAATTCGTCTGCGTAAAAAAGAATTAGACAGCAACACACGTAAAAAATTAAAGAAACATATCGAAGAATAAAAAATCCGCCAAACGGCGGATTTTTTTAAATCATTTTATTTATTGGATTCCAACTGTAAACTCATCGCCCCAACCTGCAACAGGTTGACCACCAATTGTACATTTCAAATCTTCAAAACCATCTTCGACCTGATGTTTTTTCATAACACTGCTGGTAATCAAACCACCGGCTGTACCTAATACAACAGCAGCAATCGAATCCGATGCCAGACGTGCTGTATTAAATTTACCATCTTTGTCTTTCCAAACACTTACCTTCATTCCACCAACAATCGCATCCAAAACACCACTTGCTGCAGTAATTGCAGAACGAGATTTTTCATTTTCTGAAACAACAACCGTTACATTTTGACAATATTTTTCAACAGACATTTCTACCCTTGTTGATATTTTATTATATTGTTCAGCAGTTGCATTTGGATCGTTACATAAATTTTCAAATTCTTGTATCAGTTGTAAAACAAAAGAATTATCTTTGCATACTTCTTTATACAAACCGATAGACGCCAAATCAACAGCATCACATCTGAACGTTGTTATAGGAATAACTCCATCTTCTTCACCACCTGATTCAGGAATTATACATACTCCCCTACCTTCACGAATCGCAAACTTTTTATTTTCACCAACACAATTACAATTTTTTCCATCCCATGTTGCGACAGATGTTCGCAAATCACAACACGCTTTGCCTTCTGGTGTTGAACGCGATTCTTTACAACTTTTTTTATTTGGATCTGGTTCTGGTTTAACAGTCTGTCCATGTAAAGCATAGCAAACATTATTTGTTATATAATACGTTGCACCCGATAAAACAGTTGCTTCAGAACTTGGCACATAAATATCTTTATCACCGAATGTTGTAACTAATTTTCTTCCTGTCAATGATGCACATGGGCTAAGTGCAGATGTACCATAATCTTCCCATACATTTCCACCATCCGAAGAACATCTGTATATTTTTGGATCTGTAATCGTTTTATTTGCCAAAACATGTGTTCCGGTCAGCAAAACCACTGTACCGTTATTACATGCTTTTTGCGTAACCCCACCACAAATCAAGGCCTGACGTGTTGATTCATGACCAACAGTTGGGAACAAATATTCATTAGAAATTTTAAACGATAGTGTTGGCATATCTTGCACTTCACACATATATCGTGTACCTACAATATTCGTCTTGGCAACACATGTATTATTTGCTTGATCCAGAACATAACCATCATTACATTCTTTAACCTTGCAGACCAATTTATCAATTGATTCACAATGCAATGTAAAACGCAATGCGTTCTTTGCAGTTAACTCTGTTGCTCGTTTACAAGCATCTTCAAACAATGTCTCTGGATAATCTTCACCAACAGCTAAATATTTTTTTACAGGATCTTTATTACCATTTAATTTAGGCACAGTACATCCCGCCTCAACAAACCTTGGAGTTCCTCTTTCATAAATACATTTATAAGTTGCTGATTTATTAATTTTTTTTCCTCTAAAATAATGCCCTGCAGACAATGTTACAAACGGTTCAGACTCCCCTGTACAACTGGCACTACCGCACTGATACGCACCCTGTGACATATTTAAAAAAGAAACTTGATTAGTAGGCTTATAATTTCTTTTTACAGATTCAGGTGCAGCTGCAAGTGCCGCTTCAATATCTGCCTGTGAAGCTACAGTATATCCACTTCTATTACTTGCTTTATTCCAATCAGCATCACTTATAAACAAATATTTATCGCTACCTGGGGTATCCTTGACAGACAAATAAGCACCCTGGCCACACGTTGCAAACGCACCAGTACTGGCAAAACATACACACACCAACAACATTAATTTCAAAGTATTTTTCATATTCCCTTCCTATTTATTCTATCCCTTTTATTTTATCATATTTTCATTATCCTTCCAAGAGATAAAAACATAAAAAAATCCGCCATTTGGCGGTTCTTTTATTTATATTCTGAAATCATTTGTTGAATCTGGGCAGATAATACCAAATCACTGGCCAAGTGTTTTTCGATTTGTTTAATTGCATATAATACTGTTGCATGATCACGACCACCAACAAAATTACCAATTTCTGACAATGACAAGCCTGTTACATTTTTCAATACAACCATCATAATCTGACGTGCCAATACCAATGAACGACTGCGACCATTACCACATACAGCATCATATGATACAGCCAATTTTTCACACATTTCACGAACCATCGCACTTGGTGTTTTTGTTTTTTGCAATGTATCTGCCAACAAGCGTTGTGCAATATCCATATCAACATTTGCACCCATCAAATCTGCATATGTTTTGATTTTTGTTGCAATACCAGCAACCAAGTGACCATCATTTGCAGTACGTTGTGACAATGCACTTGCAACATCCATTGCAACACCCGCACGTTGTAACATAACTGTTTTTACATGTGCATTTGGTGCAGCAATATCAGCAGTCAAACCAGACGCAAACAAAGATTGAACACCGCGTTCAAAACCAGTCAAATTATTTGGTGCTGCATTTGCAGTCAAAACAACGTTTTTACCAGCATTACGCAAATCTACAACCAATTGTACAAATTCTTCGGTTGTTGCTTTTTTACCAGACAATGTTTGAACATCATCCAAAATAAATGTATCACAGTTACGGCAGAAATCTTTGAAAGCAAAAATATTATGTTCCTTTAAAGAACGTGTAAATTCAGATACAAATTGTGCACCACTCATTTTTACAACGCGACCCTGTGATGCACCTGCGATGCAATCTGTTAACAATGTTTTACCACAACCAGATGCACCATAAATAAACAGCGGGGAAAAAGAAACTGCACCCGCTGCCACTTTTTTACATGCAGATACGACGAACAAATTTTCATCACTGCATACAAAAGAATCAAAAGAAACGTTTGTTGTTGCAGCAACCTTGGCAGGTGTGAAAACCTGAGTCTGATTGTCATTTGCAACTGTTGTTGCTTTTTGTGCAACGCCACAAACAACAATTTTAACATCCAAACCAAATTCATTTGCAACAGACTTGATAACATTTGCATGCACACTGCTAATAAAATCAGCAGAAAATTGATTTTGTGCACCCAATACCAATGTATTACCTACAACATCAAATTGTAATGGTAAAATCCAGGATTTATAACTTGCAGAATCGATTTTTGCGGCAATCCCCCCCTTGATATTTTCGATATTTATCATTGATGGTTTTGCCAGTGTCTGCATATTATTTTCTCCTTTCCTTCCCTTAAAAGAGTGTCCCGTTTCCAAAGCATTTTCGAAACACCATATAATTAAAAATGACGTCCTGTTTTTTCAGTACGAATTGATAAAAAAATCAACCGTACTTATATTCAGAACGCCCATTAATTTGACGTTCCAAATGTCCAGAACACCATTTCTTGTTGATGTCCCAATACTCAGAACGTCCCTTCCTTTTTGACGTTCCAATCTTGCTTTGAATACGTCAAATAATTTATAAGATATATTTCAGTTTACAATCAAATATTAATCAAAAAATGAACATTTATTTTTTGGCAACGATTCGGATTTTTATTGGTTTTCTGCGGTTTGTATATACACTGTATATACATGAAAAGAATCACAAACGAACGTATCCACCATCAACTTTTCGTACCAAACCTTGTAATTCTAACACTACTAAATTAGCCTTGATTTCCGAAACCGTTTTTTTGACAAGTTGTGCCAATACAGATTCTGACACAGGAATGTTTCCAATTTTATCAATCAGACTATTTTCCGAATCATTTTTTTCTGAATTTTTTATTTTTTTCACATCATTTTTTGACGTTTTGAAAAAATCTTGGGCCCCCATACACAGTTTTGCATCGCCAGACCGAATCAGTGAATTTGGTCCTATTCCCCGTAAATCCGCGGGATGCGACGGAATTGCCCACACATCACGACCATATTCAACTGCGAATCGTGCAGTAACCATTGATCCAGACTTTAAATCAGCCTCGCCTAATATTAATGTATCAGACAGACCTGCAACCCAGCGATTCCGCTGCACAAAGTTTGTTGCCACAGGCACAAACCCCACAGGCATTTCACTTATAACACATCCGCGTTCTACAATTTCCCAATACAACGACTCGTTTTCCAATGGCCATATATAATCTGCACCACCAGCCAAAACAGCAATTGTCTGTGAATTGCCACTTACACGCAACGCACCACGATGTGCTGCTGTATCTGTACCAATCGCCATACCGGATACAACTGCAAAATCATGTTCAGCAAATTTTTGTGCAATATCTGCAACAAAGGTCATACCGGTCGCCGTGGCATGACGTGTTCCGACAATTGACACCATTTGCTTAGACAATGTATCTGTATTACCACGCACTGTTATAACGGGCGGATGGTTTTTTAATTTACGTAACCCCACAGGATATAAATTACTGTCATCTGATATATAATGTATATTATTTTTATATGCAAAATCCATTTCACGCATAACAGAATCACGGAATTCATTATCAAACCCCATTGATTCTACAACCGCAGAAACAGACCCGAATCGTTTTATCAATTCCGCATAACGAACAGGCCCTATCTTAGGTGTACGAATAATCAATAACTTTTCAAATAAATCTGACATATTTGCAGTATACGATAAAACAGCAACATAAAACCAATAAAAAATCCGCAGTTGCGGATTTTTCTAAACTATATAGCCAAATCAAAGATTCCTTTGTATCGGTCACAAATATCTTTTACTTCTACATCTGTTGTACCGACCCAAATTTCTTTACTGCATTCCGCCTTCAGGGTCTTTAACTGTGAAACAAATCTGTTGTATTCCGATGCATTTTCATTTTTTAAAACAGCCAACTGTGAACGTAACAACTGTTCACCTTCCAGTGCTTTTTGTCCCATAACCTTACCACCAATGGCCTTGTTACCAAACAATTCCATTGCACCGACACCCAATGCAGCACCACCAACAGACGCCCCAACGGTACCTAAAACACGATTCTTTTTCTTGGCATCCAAAATTCTTTGACGCATATCATCTGCATTTACCCAAGAAGCACATGTAATTCCCTTACCCATTTCAAAGTATTTTCCAGCAACATCAGAAACATCAATTCTGCTGTCATCTGACGACAATTCAACCTTTACAAAACAAGTATTATTTTCTGGTTCCATTGTATCTTCAACCATCCCAGAATAATTATTTAAATTACTATAACGAGACGCCCAAACAAAAGTATTTCCAATACCTATATTATTAGACAAACAAGCATTACGTTCTTTTTCACGCAAATCTTTATTTGCGGGTTGCATTGTATTTGGCGTAACAGCCAACGAATCTGAAACCGTTACTGTTTTATTATTAGCCGCAGCCATCGCAGAAATTTGATTTTTTGATACAGTTGCACGTGGTGCAGCATCCATCTGATTAGACATAGACACACGACCACGTCCCGCAGGTACAGCCCCCGCAGAACAAACAGCCATACAACCAATAAATAAAGTCAGAATTTTTTTCATACTCTCTTTCCCTACTAGCATACATTTATATATATTATATCACAAAATCGATAAAAAATAAAGACTTTATAATAAAACATCGGGCAGTTGCCCGATGTTTTATTTTTTCCACTTCCACTCTATTTTCGATTCACTGCCAGAAATTAATCTAACTATATTTCCACGATGACGCCACATGCACAACAAACCAATTGCTAAAAATGCGAAACCAACATTAATACTTATTGCAAATCCCAATACAGGAATCAAACAAAATACGATTGTTGCACCCAACGAAGAAATACCACTGCTTAATGCAACCAACAACCATTCCAACCCACATACAACAAAAGACATCGGACTGACCGCCAACAACACACCAAACAGCGAAGAAATCCCCTTGCCCCCATGGAATTTTAACCAAACAGGATAACAATGGCCGACAATGGCGACAAAGCCACACCATGCCCCAAACGCATCACCTGCGACATATTTACCAATAAACACAGCAGCAATTGCCTTGGCCATATCCAACAACCATACCAATCCAGCCATACGCAATCCACCAACACGCATAACATTTGTTGCACCGATATTACCACTGCCAACCTTGCGTAAATCGCCCTTGCCCGCCAACTTCGTCAGCAACAATCCCATTGGAATAGAACCCAATAAATAAGAGATAATAATACTAAAAATATAAATCATGTTATTTTTCCTTGATTTTATGTTTGTTTTTTATAAAATACCAGAAACATTTCGAAAATAAAAGGAAAATAACGTGGCAAATCATAAGTCATCTGAAAAAAGAATTTTGGTATCGGCCAAAAAGAACGCAATCAACACAGCACGCCGCAGTGCAGTTAAAACAGCAACAAAGAAAGCATTGGCTGCTGTTGCATCTGGGGACAAGGCTGCTGCTACAACAGCTGCACGTAACGCAGAAAGCAAGATTATGAAATCTGCTGGCAAAATCATGCCAAAGAAACGTGCTGCACGCAAAATTTCGCGTTTGGCCAAAAAAGTTTCCAAAATGGCTTAATAAAATTCAGAATTAAAAAATCCCCCGATTGGGGGATTTTTTTTAGTTCCTTGCAAATTTTTAACAAAACGTGTAAATTATATGGTATGAAAACAAAACGTTTATTTCTGTTTGCAGGCTATCATCCAAAAAACATTGTTGATGATGCACTGACCTATTACGTAAAATCATTATCCAAATTTGGTGATGTTGTTCTGTGTATGGACTGCGATTGTCCAACATCAGAAACAAACAAACTAAAGAAATACACACTGCACACAATCGCCACGCGTCATGGTGAATATGATTTTGGTTCATACAAACGTGCGTATTTATGGGCGTATGAAAATTTAAAACTGACCGATTATGATTTTGTATATCTGGTAAACGATTCTGTTTATGGCCCAATGTACCCATTGGAACGATATTTTGATGCAATGGAAAATATGGGACATGATGCATTTGGTCTGGTTACCAAAAATCGTACATCACATCCCCATATACAATCTTGGTTTATCGGTACAAAACCTGACATTTTCTTATCCGATTGGTTTGACAGTTTTATGCGTAATATCAAAAAGTTGGCCAACAAAGGTCAAATAACTTCTCAATATGAAAACGGATTTTCAAAATTGGTTCTTGAACACGGTTCCACATGGGATTGTTTATATTCTGTATTCAATCGTGGCGTATATAACAAGGTAAAAAAACTATATAAATCAGGCATGCCGTTTATGAAAAAGGTTGCATTTACCCGCAATCATGGTGGACTGGGACGTCAGGTTTTATACGTATTGAATCACGTTGATAAGAATCTGTCGGATGCAATTTTATCATCTGCAAAGCAGCAATATGGCGAAAAACAAGTTAAATGGTTACTGACCAAGAACCCGATAAAAACCGCATTCCGAAATATCCGACATATATTATGTAAAGTATTTATAGAGGGAATATGATAAAAAACAACCAAAAACTTAAACGCGTTGCAGTTATAACAATGGCCAGAAATGATGAATTTTTTCTGACCCGTTGGATTAAATATTATGGCGAACAATTTGGTTCAGAAAATCTGTATATCTATTTGGATGGACTGGATAATAACACACCAGAAAATTCGGACAATGCACATATAACCAAACTGCCCCACCATGACATGTCACGAAGTGATGGCGACAAATATCGCATTGGTCTGATATCTGATTTAGCGAACAAATTATTAAAAGAATACGACATTGTTATTGGTTGCGACTGTGATGAATTTTTGGTTGTTGACCCAAATACAAATATGACATTACACAAATATTTATCTCAGAAAAAATTCAACACCACATTGTCTGGAATTGGACTGGATGTTGGTCAGCATATGAAACACGAAAAAACACTGAATAAATCAAAACCATTTTTATCCCAGCGTGCGTTTGCATTATTATCTACACGATACACAAAACCAGTCGTTATAAATCGTCCTGTACGTTGGGGTTCTGGCTTTCACCGCATAAAGAATCACAACTTTCATATCGACAAGAATTTATACCTGTTACACTTTGGTGCTGTTGATATGAAAATGCTGGAAACCAAGGCTGCCGCACGCGGCACAGACTGGTTAAATCATCTGCGTCGTCGCGGGAACGGAACAATTAACGATGTAACAAATCGCCCTGCCCGTGGTGAATTCTGGATAAAACTAGCACGCAAAATTCAGACTTACATTCGTGCACCATACGCAATTAATAAACCAAATATGCTGGGATTAAAAATTGTTGTAAAAATCCCAGAACGCTTAAAAAAATCAGGCGTTTAAAAAATCCCTTTTCAGGGATTTTTTATTTTATAAACTCTTCTATTCTGCCTTTATATTTCTTTGCACGCCCATTACAAGACACATCACACACACCGGATTTATATAATTCGTCCACAGATTTTCGTGCAACATTAATATCTTTTTCTTCTGATAACCCCCGCACCTTTTGCATCATAGTAATTACAAAAGGCCACAAGAATTCACGATTAAAATGCTTAAATTCCCCAGCAATCGCTTTTTCTTTATATAAATTATATGAATAAATCAAACCGTGCACCAATGACTTAATCATAAATAAATCCTTGGCAGAATTTAAAGACGAAGTCGCATTTGGCATATAAAAATACAATGGCAACCGTAACATAACGGTCTTTGGCCGTGCCAATAATATCGATACCCACCAAGGAAAATCTTCGATAATAATTCCACGTATAAATGGTGTTTTTTTAACCAAATCTGCACGATACAACGCCAACACAGGATAACAATGTTTTCTGGTTGGACGTTTTACATGCCATGTTCTATTTTTTTCTGTTGCATGAAAAATAACATTTTTCAAAGAATATATGCGTTCATTTCCATATTTCTTATTTTTATTTTCCGGCAAAACATCTGTAATATCGACCCCTTGTAACATTTTTTTTCGCAGTCTATTATGAAATTTTACATCATGATCAAACATCACCATATCTGCATTTTTTTGTTTTGCAGCATTATATGTTAATTCCAGTGTTTGCAAATGAATAAAATCATCACTGTCCAAAAACAATATATAATCACCAGTCGCATGTTGTACACCAATATTTCTGGCATCAGATTGTCCACCATTTTCTTTATGTATTACAACAAAGCGTTTATCACGTTTTGCATATTCGTCGGCGATTTCACCAGATTTATCTGGACTGCCATCATCGACACAAATCGCCTGCCAGTCTGTAAAAGTCTGATTTAATACACAATCCAAACATCTTCGCAGATATTTTTCAACATTATATATTGGTATAATTATTGAAATCTTTGGATTTTTTTTCATATTTATTATCCTATGAAATTCACTATATCATCACGCAATTGTTCTGCCCATTTATATGGTGGATTTGATAACGCACCGATTTTATGCATTTCTATAAAGCATTGACGTGCATCGGCTAACTCTTCATCAGAACGTATATATTTTAACTTACGAAACGCCCACTTAATAAAGAACCATTTAAAGTTCTTGTTCCATTGTTCCATTTGATAATCTGTGGAATTTTCTTTATATGCAGAATACGCATCAATTATACCTGTGCACAAACTTTTCATTATACGCAACTGTTTTGCACTTAATACAATTCCACCAAAATTTGGAATATAAAAATACAATGGTAACGGTGCAATTGTAACACGCGGATTGCGTAACATAACCCTGCTCCACCATGGGAAATCTTCGAATAAAATCCCCTTGATAAAAGGAATATCTGCAATCAATTCACGTTTATACAAATTTTTCCAAACCTGACAATGTTTTATCAACCAATGACGTTTTGGATTAAATTTATTGTGCGTACGTTCTGTTGCATATTCATAAACATCATCTGTTACACGTGTTTTAATTTTATTCAGATTATATCTTTTATGAATCGCACGTGGCACAACATTATCCGTATCCAACCCCAGTTTATGACGCACCATTAATTGCGGGCGATATATTCTATCATATGTAAAAGATACAATATCAGACCCGTCACGCAACGCCAATGAATACGCAATTTCTAATGTTTGTGGGTGAATAAAATCATCACTGTCTATATACAAAATATAATCACCGGTTGCATGCGGCATACCAGCATTACGTGCATCGGACAAACCACCGTTTTCTTTATGAATAACCACAAAACGTTTATCTCGTTTTGCATATTCTTCGGCGATTTCACCAGATTTATCTGGACTGCCATCATCGACACATATCGCCTGCCAATCTGTAAAAGTCTGATTTAATACACTATCCAAGCATCTCCTCAGATATTTTTCAACACCATACATTGGAATAATTATTGAAATTGCAGGCATATATCATCTCCGTTTTTATTTATACATATTAATTATTGTTTCTGCAAAAGTATCTTTTTTAGGTTTTTCAGAACCACGATATGTCAATTTTTGAAAGAACGAACCACTTGTCACCTTATCAAAAGTTTCTTGATTGAATGGTTTATCATGATACGCCCACCATAACATGTGCGTTGGGTCCTGATCAACATGTGGCATTTTTTCAAAATACTTTTTTGCACGTTCATCATTTAAAACCAATGTCTTAAATAACAACTGGTGCATAAAATAATCAAAATTTGAATTTTCATGTTTCCAATATTCCAAAATCATTGCACGCCATGCTGCCAACAAATACGCCCCTTTGCGTGCACGAATAAAGCAATTTTGCATAAACGAATAAGGACTGCCAACATTTTGACCTGCCATATAAACAAAAAAGTCTTCATTTTCAATCCAACTTGGGATTTCACTGGTTGCCAGCCCTGTTGAATCCAGCCAATACCCACCATGTTGATATAACAATTCAACACGACAAATATCTGCAAAGTGTGCATGTGCAATCTTACCGGCACGACGTTTTTCCATAACATAATCAGGCAATGTTATATAATCAAAAACCGTCTTTTCATCCAATACTATCAATTCTTGTTTACAATTTCTGCGAACACTGCGAAAACAAGCCTGAACCAATGGTGGAGCTTTATCTTCACCCTGTAACCACAATGTAAAGATTTTATCATTTTTATCGTTATTTGTAACCTTGGTTTCTTTTACAGAAGCAACTGCAGGTAAATATCTTTTAAAATATTTTGGAATAACCTTGGAAATAACATCACTTCGAACAATACGTCTGTGTACACGCGAACGCCATGGCCAATTTAAAATATGACCACGCACCATAATTTCTGTCATTGCAACAAATCTTGCCAAGTTCATACACATCCCCTTTTTTACATATTTTTAAACACCCAGCCAAACAAATGTCTGACTGGGCAACACTTTTATTCTTCGGATTCAGACATCACATCATCGTCATCATCGATTGGACCGGTTGTCATTTCTTCGGCAATTCCCGATGAACGTGCCATAATTTTTTCCAGCAACACTTCTTGTACATCTGGATGATCTTTTAACCATTGACGTGCATTGGCTTCGCCCTGTCCCATACGTTCACTGTTATACGAATAGAAACTGCCAGCCTTTTCAATCAAATCATATTTCACACCCATATCCAAGATTTCACTGATTCTTGAAATCCCTTCGCCATACATAATTTTAAAATCAACCGTACGGAAAGGTGGTGCAACTTTGTTCTTTACAATTTTTACCCTTGTTTCATTACCAACGATATTTTCTTTATCCTTGATTTGTCCTGTACGACGGATATCAAGACGTACAGACGCATAGAACTTTAACGCATTACCACCAGATGTTGTTTCTGGATTACCAAACATAACACCAATCTTCATACGAATTTGATTAATAAATATCAGCAATGTATTACTGCGTGATACAGAACCCGCCAATTTCTTTAATGATTGTGACATCAAACGTGCAGTTGTACCAACAAAAGAATCACCAATATTACCTTCTAATTCTGCCTTTGGCACCAATGCAGCAACAGAATCAATTACAACAACATCAACCGCCCCAGATTTAATCAAAGTATCTGCGATTTCCAATGCCTGTTCACCAGAATCAGGTTGTGAAATAATTAAATTTGCAACATCAACACCCAACTTTTTTGCATAACTTGGGTCCAAGGCATTTTCAGCATCAATATACGCACATGTACCACCTTTTTTCTGTGATTCTGCAACCGCATGCAATGCCAATGTTGTTTTACCAGAACTTTCAGGTCCATAAATTTCAACAATTCTACCCTTTGGATAACCACCGATACCCAATGCAATATCCAACCCCAGCGAACCAGAAGATATCGCTTCGATATTTTGTTGGGAACCGTCACCCATTTTCATAATTGCTTCTTTACCGAATTGCTTTTGAATTTGTGCCAACGCAGATTCCAGTGCAGGATTTTTAACTGGTGCACCCGCGTCCTTACTTGCATCTTTCTTTGCCATAATTTTCCCCTTTTTTTCTTATCAAAATCATACAAAGAACACCAACAAAAAGCAATAAAATAGTTATTTTTTACAAGGCACCAAAATCAGCATAACAAACGCACCGACAAATGCACTGACCGTCCAAACAGCCGCCGTTGTTCCAAACAGTGTAATCACCCCTGCCCCCAACATTGGAATTATCACACTTGGTAAATTCACACTTGTTCTGAACACACCATAAAAGCGTGATTGTTGCGACTTTGACACACCGTCAAAGAATAACAAATCATGCACAGGTTCCATAAACGCACCTGAAATCTGCCACAAAATAAATATCGCCAACAACGGCACACCAGACACAAACGCTGCAACAGCCGCTAACACAGAAAACGACCCAAAACCTAACATCAGCCAAAATGTCTTGCCATACTTTCTAACCAAACGCCCCATCAGTTCGCTTAATACCAAATAAGGAATTATCCCGACAGTCAGAACACCCCCCAAAACATCTTTTGAAAAACCATTTTCAATAACCAATATCGGCACATATAAAATACGCAACGCACGCAAAGAATAATACCCAAAATTAACCAAATACGCACGCAGCATCCCAGGTATTTTAAAGAACGCACCTGCATTTTTTATCAATGCCTTAAATGTTTTTCTGGGGTTAACAGGTTTTAATTCCTTGTCTTCTTGGACAACCTTAAACAATTTAAACATTGTCCACCCCATCAAATATATAACAGCCGACCCAAAGAACGCCGCCCTATTACCAAAATGATTTGCAATTACCACGGCCACAAACGGAGCAAAAAAAGCCCCAAGATTTCCCCACAAATGATATCTTGAATTCAATCGTGCCATACCGATATTTTTTGAAAAATCAGACATAAACAATGGAATCAACACTGTAATCAAAGTTGTCGCAAAACCCGTTGTATAATCCAAAATAACAAACGTACGTGGCAATATCGAAAAACTCATCATCGCGTAACAAATTGCCACCATCAGCATTGCGAAATAGAACACACGCACTTTTGAAAATATACGCAATATCTCATTCGCAAACAACGCAACAATCAAACAAAATATTGAATAAATCGCAACATAAATACCAACAACAGCACTGTTGCGAAAGATTTCCAAGATAACCAATGAATAAACAGCATTATAAATACCATCTGCAAAACCAGTAAACAATCCCAGATTTGCAAATGAAAAACCATTTACCTTACGACCAACTGAAATATACTTCTCTCTTCCCATAGCCTATGTATTATATCATAAAAAAACACTAACCACAAATTCATGATTAGTGAAAAAAGAAATCGGAAATCGTAGTGTACTTAACGCTACATAAGACTCCCGATTTGTTTTTAGATGAATTATTAGCCAATAAATAAAATAAATTAGAATGATTTAGATAAAAAGAAATCGGAAATCGTAGTGTACTTAACGCTACATGAGATTTCCGATTTATTTTTAGATGAATTATTATAATTTATTTTGCTTGTTTCTGGGCATACAACGCAGCAAAATCCACTGGCTGCATTGCAAATGTTGGGAACCCAGATTCAGATGTCAAACGTGTAATCAATGCACGTACTGCTGGGAACAACAATGTTGGAACATCAATCAACAATGTACGTTTCTTTGCTTCTTCATCTTTTTCTTCTTCCATTTGAACCAGACCTGAATAAGTTGATTCAATCAAGAATATCGATTTATCGCCATTTTCCAGTTTTGAATGAACCTTGGTAATCAAATCAACCATGAACAAGTTATTTTCTGCACCCTTGATTTGAATATCAATATTGATTTCTAATTTTGCCTGACCATTGTCATTTTTAAAGAACAATTCTGGAACATTTGGGCTTTCAAAAGAAATGTCTTTCAAGTACTGAGATATAATATTAAATTTTGCGATTATAATTTCTCCTTGTGATATTTGTGGCGACCTTAATGTCTGGACTTGCGTCCCTGTTCTATGATAATATAGCATTATTAAATTATTTTACAAGTGGGGGAATGTTTAAAAATGTCTTTTTTCAATAAATCTTTTATAAAAAACGGTTTAATTGCTGCGTTTTGTGGATTTGTATTGGCGGCATGTGACCTGTCCACACCAACTGTATCTGGCGACAATTCAATAATTCCATCAAATTTGAAACGTGTATCTTACAGTCAATTACCCGGCTGGAACGATGATGACGTCCGCTATGCACTGCAGGCATTTCGTAATTCTTGCAAGGCAAAGATTCAATATGTCGGGCGTGTAATTCCAGATCGTGAACTGTTTGCTGAAAAATGTCGCATGTTACCCAGTGCATCTGCAGATGTCGCAACTGTTCGTGCATGGTTTGAATCACATTTCCAACCATACCAGATATTTAACGAAAACGGCACCGATACCGGCACATATACAGGATATTATTCACCAATAATCCCTGCATGTCGCAAGCAAACTGCACAATGCAACGAACCATTGATGGCTGTTCCAAATGATGGCAGAAATTACAAAGGTGTGTCAAAAAAAGACATTGTTGAAAAGAAAATCGGTCGCGTTCTGTATTGGGCAAATATCGTTGACGTACAAAACCTGCAAATCCAAGGCAGCGGTAACTTAAGACTGGAAGACGGCACAGATGTAAAACTAAACTTTGGTGCTGTAAACGATATGCCATATAAATCAATCGGTGAAGAATTGCGTAATCGTGGCATACGTCCTGCTGGCGGTTATTCAGCCGAAGCAGTATGGCAACACCTGAAAGCAAACCCAACACTTGCCAAAGACGTAATTTATAAAAACCCACGATACGTATATTTCTATGAATCAACACCACCAGACGTTGTTGGAAAACTTGGCACGCCATTATCAAAAATCCGCAGTGTTGCAATGGACGACAGTTTATACACACTGGGATTGCCAGTATATATCAGCACAAACTTGTCTGATGGCCGTGCATTTCGTCGCTTGATGATTGCCCAAGATACAGGCAGTGCAATCCGCGGATTTATCCGTGCAGACATTTTCTTTGGCAAAGGTGACGAAGCATACAAACTTGCCCAGGGTCAACACGCCCAAGGAAAAATGTTTATCCTGATGCCAAAAGAATACACATATGTCAAACCAAGATAAAAAATTAAACGTCCGCATTTCACGTCCGCAAACAATTGCGGGTGCATTGGGTGGACTGATAAAAATTTTTGGGATTCGTGCATCTGATTCTGATTTGGCAAATCGCTGGGATGAAATAATGGGTGATGATATTGCAAGCATTGCAAAATTGGCAGCAATCAAAAAAAATCGTGATAACACATTTAATATTGTAATTCGCCCTGCCACACCTGCATACGCACTACAACTATCATATCAATCAGAAGAAATCACAAAACGCATAAATAAATACTTTGGATATAACGCAGTTGGAAAAATAAGTTTTAGAAAATGACAAAACGCGTATTGGGCATTGACCCAGGATTATTACACACAGGTTGGGCAGTTATTGATACTGCTGGTTCATCACGAAAATATATTGCCAGCGGTGTAATTTTACCAAATCCAAAAATGGAAATGGCCGACAGACTTGTTACAATTTTTCGTGAAGTGACAAAACTGTGCGAAACGTTCGACCCCGATGAATGCAGTATTGAAATAACATTTGTAAATAAAAATCCAAAAACAACTTTGATTCTGGGTCATGCACGTTCTGCTGCAATTGTCGCTGTTGCAAACAAGGATATTCCAATATTTGAATACGAACCAAACAAGATAAAAAAAGCCCTGACTGGTGCGGGACACGCCGACAAAAGTTCAGTTGATAAAATGGTTCAAATTTTACTGCCAACGGCCCACCCAAAAACCGCAGACGAAGCAGACGCAATCGCAATCGCCCTGTCACACACAAACATGATGCGTATATTCTAACAGGATTTTATTCTACAATAATTTTCTATGATTTTATTTCTAAGATTTTCGTCTTTTACTTTTTGCTGGGTATATTTAAACATTTCTTGTTCTGTCTGTTTATCCATATTTTGCAACAGATGCAAAATTGTCCAAGACAGTCTGGCATCTATATCATATTTTTCACGAAACAAAACCTGAAATTTTAACGCACGCGAAATTAGTGACGGTTCTTTATACAATGTTCCAATTTTATCGTTTACTATCAGATAATTTTCCAATTCTATTGTTTTATTTGATGTAAACGCATAAAACGGTGCAGCAGCAAAAATTTGCTGTGACCCGTTATGATAAAACAGAGAATTTACATTAAAATCAAAATACTGACCAACTATTGCAGCAGGCCAATCAAATTCTTTATTAAAAATATCAACTTCTGGGAAATTTTTTAAACCTAACTTTATCCCACCAAAAGAATTTTCCTGTTTCCATAAAACATTTTGATTTTGTGATAAATCTGGTTTCTTTGACAATATTAAATCAATGTCTTTTGGGTCAAACTGTGTGTTTGTCAGTTCAGATAAAACAGCATCACGAACAAATCCGCCGACTGCAAAACATTCTGTACTTTTTGGCAAATTCAAATCATTAACAACACCGTCAACCAACGGGGCAATTTTCTTGTCCGCCCGACGAATTACACTTTCAACATCTGCCAGATACCATCTCATTACAAATCCAACGATTGATATAAAAATAAATTAGAATGATTTAGATGCGGAACGGTCCCGATGGTGTAGTGTACAAAAGTTACATGAGCCATCGGGACCGTCCACAGATGAATTATTATAATTTATTTTTACTAGGCAGCGGCTGTGAACACCTTCTGCACATCATCATTTGCATCCAATGCATCAACCAATTTTTCCAGTTTTGCATATGCTTCGTCATCCAAATCCATTGGCATATTTGGCAACCATGTCAGTTCTGCCTGTTCTGGTTCGCCCAAGATATCTGCCAAATATTTTTGTGCGGTTACAAAATCTTCTGGTTTTGTTGTGATGATAAAGCCTTCTTCGGATGTTTCTAGATTATCCGCATTTGCTTCCATAATAATTTCCATCATTTCATCTTCGGTTTTGCCGATTGATGCAGGATACATAATCTGACCTGCACGTGTAAACATGAACACAACAGAACCTTCTTCGCCCATATTACCGCCATTTTTACCAAAGATATTACGAATTTCTGGCACAGTACGACGTGGATTGTCTGTCAATGCTTCAACAATAACAGGCACAGCACCTGGGCCATAACCTTCGTATCTAACTGCTTCGTAACTTTCTGTATTTGCACCAGACGCTTTTTCAATTGCACGTTTGATATTATCGTTTGGCATTGAATTTTTGCGTGCTGTCAAAATAGCCAAGCGTAATCTTGGGTTATTATCTGGGTTTTTATCGCCCAACTTGGCAGCCATTGTGATTTCACGTGCCAATTTTGTAAACAAACCACTGCGTGCGGCATCGGCTGCACCTTTTTTATGTTGGATATTATGCCATTTACTGTGTCCACTCATATTTGACCTTTTTATTTATTTAGATTAAAATTACCAGTAAAAGGATAACAAATGATTGGAAAATTGCAAGGCATTGTTGACTATATCGGCGATGGATTTATTATTTTGTTGGTTCATGGTGTCGGGTACAAGGTTTTTACCGCAGAATACCTGACCCACAAATCGACGGTGGAACTGTGGATTGAAACGATTGTCCGTGAAGATTCAATTCGCTTGTTTGGTTTTTCAACCCTGCAATCCCAAGATTTATTTAATATGCTGACTGGCGTATCTGGCGTTGGTCCAAAGGTTGCATTGGCAATAATGGGTACGATAAAATCTGATACTTTGATTTCTGCAATTGCAACAGGCGATGCAAAAACAATTGCCACCGCCCCAGGTGTTGGCAAAAAGATGGCTGAAAAAATTATCGTTGAATTAAAGAACAAGGTTGGCGGTGCATCTGCCACATTATTTGCATCTGACGTATCGGTTGGTGCCACATCATCTGCCCTGCCAGATTTATTAATGGCATTGGAATCATTGGGTTATCGCAGACTTGATATAATTGAAATGGCCCAAAAACTGGTAAATGAAAATCCAGATTACGATGTATCAAAACTGGTCCCAATGGCATTAAAAGAAATTAGTAAAGGAAAATAAAAAATGCCCCAGTGGGGCATTTTTTATTCACCAACAAAACCACCAGTTTGCATTTTCCACAACTTGCTGTATGCACCCCCAGAACGCAACAGTTGTGCATGTGTTCCAGATTCAACAATACGCCCCTTGTCCAAGACAATAATTCTGTCCATATTACGCAATGTTGATAATCTGTGTGCAATTGCAATTGTTGTTTTACCACGCATCACGGTCTTTAATGATTTTTGTATCAGCAATTCATTTTCAGAATCCAATGCAGATGTTGCTTCGTCCAAAATCAACACTGGTGAATCTTTTAATATTGCACGTGCAATTGCAATACGCTGACGCTGACCACCAGACAATTTAATACCACGATTTCCAACCAATGTATTATATCCATCTGGTAAACCACTGATAAAATCGTGAATATTTGCCTTTTTGGCAGCCTTGATAACATCCATCTTGCTGGCACTTGGACGTGCATATTTAATATTTTCCAACAGCGATCTATTAAACAAAACTGCTTCTTGTGGCACAAAAGATATATTCTTGTGCAAAGAATCCTGTTTAACATCACGAACATCATATCCATCAATTTTTATTGCACCAGATTTAACGTCGTATGCACGCAAAATCAAATTGACCAGCGTTGTTTTTCCTGCCCCAGACAATCCAACAATACCGATTTTTTCACGTGGGCTAACATTTAAATCAAAATGTTTTATAACATCTTTTTTACCATAGTTAAATGACACATCATCAAATTCTATTTCACCATGAACATTTTTCAAACTCTTGGCACGTGATGCATCAACAATTGAACACGGCAAAATAATATCTGTATATGCATGAATTGCTTTTGTTTTTTCTTCACTGTACGCAACCATAACTTCTATCAAAGAATCAAACGCCCTGGCAATTGAACGTCCTGCTGCAAAAACAAACATACCGTCAGCCAATGACATAGTGCCCATTTTAATAAAATACCAACACATCAGAATCAAAGACAAACAAAGAGCAAACCACAATATTTGTGACGGTCTGTCTTGCATACGACGCAAGAATCCAATTTTATGATCCAGTTTTATTGATTCTTCTTGTTGATTCCAAATATATTTATTTTCATATTCGATATTACCAAACAGTTTTGCAGTCAATGCATTTCCCAAACTGTCTGTTCGAATACCTGAAATCTTTGCCCTGACATCTTGTGCTTTTTTTTGTTCAGCATTAATTTTACGTTGCCAAATAAATCGCCAACCTGTACGCAAGACTGCTGCAACAACAATCATCAGTGCAATCCAAACATTTTGAAATAATACACCCACAGACAAAACCAACATACCCAGCACCAGTTTTATAACGCTTGTATAAAATTCCAATGTCAACGAATTTAAACCGTTACAAACTGTTCCCATTTGACTGATTACCTGCCCCGAAGACCTGTTTATAAAAAAGTCTGTATCATTTTTATAAACACGTTTATACAAAACAAAACTGGCATAGCGTGATATAATCGGCCGCCAATAATGATTCATATATTGCCTTATAAATCCAATCAGCATAATCGTCAGGTATATTCCTACAATCCACCAAACTTTTTGATTCCATTGTCCAACAACAGCACTTTCAAATATTTGAACTGCCCACTTATTTGTATATGGGAACGTCACATTATCGAACATATAACCTGCAATTATTGTGATTCCTGCAACAATATAAAACAGCGGAAACCGTTTTATAACAGACCAATAAAATCCAAACACTGTCGCTGAAAAATCAGTTATATTTGCATTTTGTTGTTGCTCTTTGTTTTTATGAAAAATTTTACGAAACATTAGACCCCCTTTTTTGTCACCAGCACAATATCTACTAAAATCAACATGTTAATTCAAGCGATATTTGACAAAAATTGACAAATAAATAATTTGACTTTTCTCTCTTTTCGTTTATACTGATTATATCACAAAACAAATAACAAGAAAACTTTCTTGTACATACGTTATCAACACAATGAACAATAACGATACAATCTTTGCATTATCAAGCGGACATGGAAAATCAGGTGTTTCAGTAATTCGTATTTCTGGCGAAAACTTATCTGATATATTTTCAACATTTATAAACAAATCAGATTTTACACCACGCCATGCATATTTTACAAATCTGCGTGATGAAACCGGTGATTTAATTGATCAGTGTTTGGCAATCTACTTTCCTGCCCCAAATTCTTTTACAGGCGAAGATGTTATCGAACTGCATACACACGGTGCACCTGCGGTTATAAATAAAGTCTTTGATTTTTTACAGACAAAAAATATGCGTATGGCAACACCTGGGGAATTTTCCAAACGTGCATTTTACAACAATAAAATGGACTTGGCCGACGTTGATGGACTGGCGGCACTGTTAGACGCCCAAACAGACATGCAACGCAAACACGCACTGCGTTCAATGATGGGTTCTGACAGTCGTGTATATAACGCATGGCGAAACAAAATGATAGAAGTGTCCGCATACGCCGCAGCAATTCTTGATTACAGCCCAGATGATTTACCTGCAAATATCTGTGACACGGTTCGCACGCACGCAGAACAATTATTTGATGAAATCGGCAACGCATTATTACAATACAAAACCGCACGCAGTATTCGTGGTGGAATAAATGTTGTACTGGCTGGTGAAACAAATGTTGGAAAATCATCAATCTTTAATTATATCGTTGGTTCAAATCGTGCAATTGTATCTGATATTGCCGGTACAACACGCGATGTTGTGTCCGCCACCGTTGACATTGATGGATTTATGGTAAACCTGTCTGACACCGCGGGCATTCGTGAAACATCTGACACGATTGAAAGCATTGGTATTGAACGCACAATGTCTGAAATTGAAAACGCAGATATTGTTCTGAACGTTTATACCCCAAACAATGTTCCAGATTTTGAAACATTTGATTCGCGTATCGGTCCAAATCCAAACATTGATATTGTAAATAAATCAGACACAATTGATATTGATGATATAAACAAGCGTTATAACACAATATATGTATCTGCCAAGACAGGCGATGGCATGGAACAGTTAATGGACACACTGCGTCACACAATCCATGAAATGTTTGACGGTGCAGAATCTGCCCTGTGTGTAAACGCACGCACAAAAACATTATTGGAATCTGCACACAGCGAACTTGGGAACGCGATTGCATCTGGCGACAATTATGACATATTTGCAGAACACACACGTCGTGCTGCAGATGCGATTGGGAAAATACTTGGCACCATCACAGCGGCCGAAGTTATGGATATGACATTCGGACAACTGTGTCTGGGAAAATAAAAAACAAAAAAATCCCCAAAACGGGGAATTTTTTATAAAATTAAAGATAATGATATAGATACGAACAACCCCGAAACCGTAGTGTACAGAAGTTACATGAGGTTTCGGGGTTGTTTGTAGATATGCCATTAGATTTAATTTTACTCGTGACGGTCTGGGTATTTGCCCTCAATCAAATTCTTGCGAACCTGATGATGTTTTACCTTTTGCGTACCGGTTAATGGCAAATCTTCGGTTGTCATTGCATAGTGTGTAACCCACTTGTAACTTGCAACCTTTTTATTTGCAGCAGCAATTTCCGCACCCAGCTGTTCTAATGTCACACCTTCTTCAACACTGAACACACCGTATGTAACAGTTTTATCTTTTACAACATGTTCAAATACTGCGACATTTTTTACACCTGGGATTGTGATAAACATGCCTTCCAGTTCGTCTGGATAAACATTTTTACCACTATCTAAAACGATAACCTGCTTTTTACGACCTGCAAAATGCAATTCGCCGTTTTTATCCATTGTAACCATGTCACCTGTATTAAAGAATCCACGTTCATCAAAGATTTCTTTGTTGGCTTCTTCGTTGTTCAAGTAACCACCAAACACCTGATGACCACGCAACCACAGAACACCAACGCCATCTTCGTTTTTATCACGAATTTCGCATTCATTGTTCAATGTTGGTGCACCGAACGCAAATGGGAAACGTTTCTTTGTTGGTTTGGAAATACAGATTGGTCCAACTGTTTCTGTCAAACCATAGCCCTGAATAAATGTCAGCCCCAAACGTTCATAGAATGTTTCAACTTCTGGTTTTGTTGCAGCACCACCTGCAATCAACAGACGTGCACGACCACCAAACACATCCAGAATTGGTTTCTGAACCTTACGTACCAAGAAGCCAAGACCGATTTTGTTCAACACTTTACCATACTTTAATACAAAAGATACCAATCCCCATTTCTTTTGTGCCTTTACATTATCGATGATTTTATTACGGAAAACTTCCCATAATCTTGGTACCGCAGGGATAACTTGTGGACGGAATTTCTTAAAGTCAGCCATAATTTCTTTTGGATTGATTGTTGGCTGCAACAGAACGCCCGCACCATAATGCAGCGTTGCCAAGATTTCAACTGCAAAACCAAACACATGATACATTGGCAAGAAACCATACAGATAATCCCCTGGTTTAATCCATTCTGCCATTGATTCCAAAGAATTTGTACATTCAACAATATTAAAGTGTGTTAATGGCACAACCTTTGGCACACCGGTTGATCCAGATGTAAATGACATTGTTGCGATATCCAAAGATTCAACATTTGCAGGTTTTAATTCTGGTTTAACCTTGCCGTCTTTTTTGGTTATATCATAGAATTTAAATTTGCTGGTCTTGTACACAAAAGACTTTTCTGCACAAACCATATGACAGTTTGTAGTTGATGTCATATTATCATATTCAAATGGAGTCAGATTTGTATCCAACAATAACACTGTTCCACCCAAATACCAAATTGCAAACATTGTAATTGGAAATTCTGGGATATTGTGTGCCAAGATACCAACCACATCACCTTTTTTAACACCGGCTGCATCCAACGATGCGGCACGTGCCTTTACCAAGTTAATGAAATCTTTGTATTTAACGCCCTCGCGAACCAGATATAAATTGTCTGGCCATGTTTGTGCTGTGCGTTCCAGTAACTGATACATATTCATAGTTAAAATTCCTTGTTGTTTTTATATTGGACACCCGTTATTATACAGAACAAGAAACAGGAAAGCAAACATGAAAATACTTACATTAAATATTAACTCTATCCGTGCCCATATTGAAAGTTTTATTGATATTTTACGCAGTGGCGAATACGACACAATCATGGTCCAAGAATTAAAGGTCGAAACTGCGAACTTTCCACATATGGTTTTTGATGAATTTGGATATAACGTAAAGGTTTTCGGACAAAAGTCTTGGAACGGTGTTGCTGTATTTTCTAAATATTCCATTGAAGATGTGACAATGGGATTACCAACATATCCCGATGTTAACGCACGTTTTATCGAATGTGTTATTGATGGTCAAGTACGTTTAATAAACGTGTATATGCCAAATGGGGATTTGGTAACATCACCAAAATTTCCATATAAACTGGAATGGATGAACGCATTTACAAAATATATTGAACAATATTTAAACAGCCCAGAACCAGTAATAATCGGCGGTGATTTTAATGTTGCAATCGAAGACAGGGATATCTGGAAACCAAAAAATTATGAAGGTGTTGCAATTTCTGCCCCCCAGGCACGCAGTATTATGAACGATTGGTTAAATTCTGGCTGGATGGACGCATGGCGTACCCTGCACCCAGACACAATTGATTACACATGGTATGGATACCGTGGCCGTGACACCGTTGGCAATAAACAAGGCCTGCGTCTTGATTATTTCTTGTGCAATAAAACGGCCGCAAAAATGGTAAAGAATTGCGAAATCGACATTGAACCACGATTGGCAGAAAAACCAACCGACCATTGTGGCTTAATGTTGGAATTAAAATAATCACACTCTTTTTAAATCATCATATTGACGATATTTTTTATCACTTGTTTCGTGATATTCATAGCCTGCCCCACCAGCAGAATAAATATTAAATAACTCTGTCGTCTTGGCAACAGCCGCATTTATCATCTGTTGTGTTATCTGTTCATCATATTCAATTACACGAACGTCATTATTTTTCAGTTGTAAAAATTTCATAATTGGTGCTGATGACAATGGACTGGTCTGAATTTTAAATCCACCAGATTGCAACATAAACGCTTCTAATGGTAATTGTGGCATATTTCCATCCAACAATTGTTTTTTTGTTGGTGCCGCACCTGTTTTAAAATCCATAACCCCACCATCCCAAACCAAGTCTGCACGGGCACGAACATTACGACCAGCGATTTTAATTCCACCACTAAATTCAGATTTTGCATTTTGAATTTTTGACAGTTCTGTTGCAACCACAGGTGCAATTTCTAAAAATCTTTTATGCCAGAAATGGAATAACACACTGCCCCGCCCTAATTTTTCAAGTGCGGCAGCATCCATTTTTGCAACCAAAACATCTGGACGTAAATCTGTTGCATTTTCAATAACACCATGCACCAGATTTCCAAACGTTCGTGCATCTGGACCAATCCAGTAATCATCTAAAACACGCAATTTCAAAATATGTTTCACATAATACGCATACGGATTATGAATCAAATATTCTAAATCAGTAACATAAACATCAGACCAATCCGCAGGCGGTGTTGGCACAGAATCAATCAACGGACAATACGGAACATCATCCATACTTGCGATATCCGCAACTATATTTTTACCTGCGTCTAAATCAATTTTTGCACGTCTTGCAATCACACGTGATAAAAATCTGGACTCTGTCGTCTGAACCCCACCAGACACGGTTGAACGCGTCCAAAACACCCGCTTTGCACACGACAGATTCATAAAATCCAATGCCTGTAATGATACTTTTCTGTTTGGTGAAGGTAATCCAATTTCCATTGCAACACGTTTTGGCAACCATGCGTTTTCATATCCAGTTGACGGGAACATCCCATCATTAAGCCCTGTTAAAATTACAACATCTGCTGTCTGCATACGCGATTCAATCGTCCCCAACACAATAACACGTGCGTCTGGTTTCATCGCATTTCGTTGCGATGCGGTTGAAATTGCATCTGCGACAAAACTGCGTGCATCTGACAATGTCAGTTTTACATCTGCCATACTCAACGCATCAGACATCTTTTTTATTGCATTCCAAATCTGAACACTTACATCATCGTCCACCGCAAATTTAGGCTTAAAATCGACCAAATTATCATCAACAATTTTTGCAATTGTATCAAACAGATTAAAATTACACTGTGTATAAATCTTATCAAATTGACCACTGTTTGCCTCAATCCATGCATCCAACACATTTAATATTGCACGTCCCGTCAGCGTCATAGCCCCAGATATTGCAGCAGAAAAATCTGCATCAATACCAAATGTTTCGAACGCATTTGCAATTCGTTGATTTCCAGCCGCATCAGGCGTAATAATCAAAACAGATTTATTTTCATCCACACATTGTTTGGCAATTTTTGCAACAGCCACTGCTTCTGTTGCTTCGCTGCAACATGTAACCAAACTGCAATGAGATAAATCATATTCATCAAATAAAACATTACAATCGTTTCCAAACGCATAATTCATAAAGTCAATCGCAGACGCCCCAACATCAATTGGAACAACATCATCAGCACACACACCAACACTTTCTAAAAACTTATGTTCTGCATTATATGGATTTGTATCCAACACAAAATCGGACACCCTGCCATTGATTTTACCAGACAAAATTATCCGTCCATGTGGCAACGCATATACCGCACGCATCAAATCAGCAGTTGCAGGAACACTGGCTGTTGAACCGCAAACAACAACCAACTTATACTTATGAAAATGATTAACCCAGTTACGAATATCTGCATTTCTGATTTGCACACTTGTCTTGCGTCCATTGGCGTACAGATTCATAAATTCAGACAAAATATTTAAAATTTTTGCCTTGTTCTGAAAATGATTTGCATATTTTTCATCAACTAAATCTGGCCAGTCAACAGTTGCAGCATCAATACCTTCGTTTTCCAGATAATCTTGCATACGAATTAAATCACGTGCCAACATTAATCCAGTAGATAAATTACCAACATTGGCATCTGCCGCCAACAACTTTGCCAACACCACCACACGTTCTGCATCTGATATTTCTGTTACCTGTTCTGAATCTGAAATTTCTTCATCTGCCCCATCACCCAATGGCACCAACATAGGCAACATTGCCACGCCACCAGATTTATCAGCAATTAATTTTTCCACACTACGTACTGCACGACGACTGGGCAAGAATATCAACATATCAGACAAATCAACCCCAGAATTGTCGATTAAATTCCACAACGCATCCAAGATACGTGCAGGATTTGTTGCATAAAAAATATTCTTATTTGATACCAAGTGTTTCCCTTAAACTCTCCAGACCAGTTTTCTTTTCTGCTGATGTATATAATATTTCTGGAATCATTGCACCATGGTCAGTATGTTTAATTTCCATCTGATTTTTTTCACGAACTTTCTTGTCTTTCTTTGTATAAACAATCTGATAAGGTATTGCATTTGCATCACAAAAATCCATCAAATCTAAATCAGAATCACGCACACCAATTCGCGAATCTATTAATATAAACAAACGCTTTAATTGGCTGCGATTTAACAAATAATCTTCCAATCTTTGCAGCCAGCGCATTGCATCTACTTTGGAAACTTTGGCATAACCATACCCTGGCAAATCGACAATCATTACCCTATCGTCTAAGTTAAACAGATTTAAACTTTGCGTACGGCCCGGCGTATTAGATGTACGTGCAATAACAGTTCCAACAATCGCATTTATCAATGAAGATTTACCCACATTACTGCGACCAATAAAAGCATATTCTGCAAATTGAGTCTTTGGCAACGATTTTACAGTTTCAAAACTGCCAACAAATTTAATCATTATTTATCCCCTGATTCTAATAATCTCTTGTATGCTTCTTTCTTAGATATTCCTGCACGCGATGCCAAATCTGCCGCCGCACTTTTCATCGATGTTGCTGCAATATCATTTACAATATTACTAATTTCTTCATCTGTCATTTTATGTTCTGGACGCGGACCGACAACAATAACAATTTCACCACGTGGCGGTGTTATATTCATCAAATCAGAAGGATACCCAACAATTGTTTCTTCGTACATTTTTGTAATTTCACGAACGATTGCAATTTTGCGTTCTGGCATAACGCGTGCAAAAGACGCAATTGTATTCATAACACGATTTGGACTTTCATAATAAATTATTGTATGCGGTATTTTATTATCATCACGTAATTTCTTTTCATCAAAAAACCCACAGAACGTAAATCTGTCTGTTGGGAACCCAGACAACACCAACGCAGAAATTGCCGCCACAGGTCCCGGAACAACAAAAACAGACACCCCCGCTTCACGTGCCGCCCGCACCAATCTGAACCCTGGGTCACTGATTCCTGGCATACCTGCATCACTGACCGCTGCAATTGCAAGTCCATTTTGCATTTTTTCAATCAATTCTGGCACTACATCACGTTCATTATGTTCATGACAAGAAATACGCTTTGTTTTTATATCAAAATGTGATGCCAACTTACCAAAAACACGTGTATCTTCTGCAGCGATTAAATCGACAGACTGTAAAACTTCAATCGCACGTGGCGACATATCAGACAAATTTCCAATTGGCGTACCAACAATATAAAGCCCTGATTGCATTTAGAATCCTTTTATAGTAAAATGATACAAAATAAAATGGATTTTTCAATGTATATAAACAGAATTTTTACTTATTTAATTTCAGTCTTTGTTTTAACAGGCTGTGCGGGCAAATTAACCCAAGATGCAAATTGGTCTGTATCTGATGATACAGTTGTGGGTCACCCATCTAATCTGGAACACGGTCCGTTTTCAAACATGTACGGCACATTTACAGACGACGCACATAATATTGCAGTACTGTTACCATTATCTGGCACATCTGCATCTGCAGGCAAGACAATCCGCACATCTGTTGAAATAGCAGTACTGGAAAGCAGTGCTCAAAATCTGTCTGTATCATTTTATGACACCGCATCTGATGCAAAAACATCAATTGATACCGCATTGGCATCAAATCCAGATGTTATAATTGGCCCACTGTTTGCCAAAGACGCATATGATTTACGCAAATCAAAGCCATCTGAAACACCTGCTATATCATTTACATCTGATGCGACTGCGGTTGGTGATGGTGTTTTAAGCGTTGCATTAATGCCAAACAATGGTGTCGAAGAAATCGTCAAACAAATTAAATCTGACGATATCAAGAAATTCATTATTATCGCCCCCGACACAAAATCAGGTCATTTAATGGCAGGCACCGCAAAATCGGCTGCCCAAATTTATGAAATGCCATTAATTGGAATATTCTTTTACACAGAAAAAGATTCCGATTCCATTAAAAATGCCGCAATGTCTGCATCAATGTATAATGCACGAACAACCGCACACACACGTGCACGTCAGGTTATATCTGATGTCTTGACTGGTGAAACATTAACTCCTATTGAAAAATCAAACTTAAACACCCAACTGGAAAAACTGGAAAAAACAGAAACAGTTGGCAACGTACCGTATGACGGAATTTTATTCTTAGGCAACGGTGAAGACACCAAGGCACTGGCATCCTTTCTGCGTTATTACAATGTTGGTGCACGCGACGCCGCATTTTATGGAACAACAATGTGGGACGGATCAGATATCGCATCTGATTACACGTTAAGCGGTGCAAAATACGCCACAATGCCACAAACAAAACCAGAATTTACAGCATTATATGAACAAGTATCTGGCACAACACCAAATCGACTGGCCAGTTTTGGATACGACGCAACCAACATGGCGATTAATATGCTGGCATCCAACAAATCTAAATCTGCATATTTATTAGACCCCAGCGGTTACATCGGAACAGACGGTCTGTTCAGATTAAAACCAAATGGCGACAACGAACGTGCATTACGCATAATGCAGTTGAACGGTTCTGGCACACCAACTGAAATCCGCCCTGCACCAACCAGTTTTATGATACCATTGTATAACATTGAACAGAAACGCATTGAACCAGCAAATGCAATGGACATGGAAACATCTGGCATTGACCCAGACGATTATATTCGTCTGCCAGAAAGATTGCGTGATAAATATCGCAGCAAAACAATCGGTGCAAACACAAAACAAGAATCAACACCAATTCCAACAAATATCGTTACAATAGAATCAGACAACACATCTATAAAATCATCTGAATTTAAACCTGTAAAATTGGAATCTGTTAAACGCACATACATCGAAGAATACGAAATCGAAGAATAATGAAAAAACTATTAATTTGGGATTTTGATGGTGTTATTGCAGACAGTGAAAAATTATGGGTACAATCTTGGATTGAAGTTTTAAAAACAGAAAAAAACATTGTATTAACAGATTCTGAAATCAAAGATTTATTAGTCGGCGTTTCCGACAAAACGCGTTGTCAAAGACTTGAAAAACATATATCAAATTTAATTCTTGATAACGAATTTATGCAAAAAATTCATGAAAAAGAATATTATCTGGGCAGTAATTTTATGACTGCTATTAATGGTGTTGAAAACGTAATGGCAAACACATATTTTGAACATTGTATTGCCACAGGTGCGACATCAGAACAACATCAATGGAAAATGAAACAATTTGAATGGATACGAAAATACATGTCTGACCAAGACTTTTTCACCGTTGACATGGTAACACATGGCAAACCTGCACCAGACTTATTTTTATTGGCGGCAAAAACAAAGAAATATCATCCATCAGATTGCATCGTTATTGGCGACAGTGTAAACGATTTTATGGCTGCAAAATCTGCAAACATGGATTGTATTGCGTTTGTTGGTGCCACAGGTAATAACACCGATGAATATATAAACAAATGTAAAACTTATGATATTTTTGATATCTGCGACAATATGGATTCAGTAAACACAGCGATAAACAGATGGTTAAAAAACAAAATTTGATAAATTAACAAAGGTGGCAGATTATGGCTATTATACTTGGCGGTGGTGGACATGGGGAACAAACCGTTATTACAAACAAGTTATTTGAAAGTTTAATAGATTCAAACAAACCGATTTTATATATTCCTTTGGCGTGGGAACACTATGACGAAGGTTATCAAAATTGTAAAAAGTTTTTAATTGGCGAATTTAGTAACATCAAACATGGCGAAATAGAAGTTATACAATCTGCAGACGAAATTTTAGATAAAAATTTATTTGATTATTCTGCTATTTTTATCGGCGGTGGAAATACCTATAAATTATTAAAAAATTTGAAAGACAGTGGTGCATTCGAAAAAATAAAACAATATACCGACAACGGTGGCATTGTTTATGGTGGCAGTGCTGGTGCCGCAATATTTGGCAAAGATATTAATTCTATTTTTTATATGGATACAAATAATGTCGATTTAAAAGACACCAGCGGATTTAATTCACTATTTGGATTTTCACTTACTGCACACTATACAAATCAAAGTGAAGAGAATCATAAACACGCCACAGAATATATAACAAAATATTCTATGCACGAACCAATAATCGCATTACCAGAAGAAGACAGTCTTTATACAGATGGGAAAATTGTAAAAATAGTTGGGTCAAGACCATGGTATATTTTCAACAATGGTAAAAATCAACAATCAGCACCGAACGTTGAATACACACGTGATGAATTTATCAATATTGTAAAAACCACCAGCAATACCTAAACACACCTGCCCTATTAACATAATCACAGAAAAACCGACCATAAAGGTCGGTTTATGTTTCTGGTGGGAGTGGCTGGGGCCCTCGATACACAATAATTAAAATCAAAAAAATCTTGTTCCGGCGATTTTTTAAGATTTTTATAATTGTATATTCTCGTATTCGCTCGGCATAAATGCCTGCGCGGCAACCGTAACGATTTTGCTTCGCTTTACTCGCAAAATCTACTTGTTGTCGAACGTGCATCTAACCCATAAGCCACGTCCACAGAAACAAAAAACACCCCAAACGGGGTGTTTTTTATTTCTGGTGGGAGTGGCTGGATTCGAACCAGCTCAGGCTTAAGCCAACAGATTTACAGTCTGCCCCGGCTCTCCAACTCCGGCGCACGCCCAATCCTTGGTGCGGGCAGCGGGAATCGAACCCGCATTTCAAGCTTGGAAGGCTTGCATACTAGCCTTTGTACTATGCCCGCAACAAAATCAAAGCCCAGTGATTATATAATAAATGAAATCAAAATCAAGACATTTTTTACCAAAACAACATAATTAGCAAAGAAATTAAAGATAATGATTTAGATAAAAACAAATCGGGAATCGTAGTGTACAAACGCTACATGAATTGACCGGTACTGCTTTTAGATAAATTATTATCGGCAATTTTTTAGAAATAAATTAGAATAGTTTAGATAAAAGTAGTGCCGGCAATGTAGTGTACAGACGCTACATAAATTGCCGGCACCGCTTTTAGATAAATTATTATAATTTATTTTATTTGATTGGCGGGAAACAATCACCCCCACTCTCTGGACAACAGTTATATCCTAAATCACCCATGTTGGTATAAACTTCACCAACACAACAACCATTTTTATCTGGTGTTGTGCCATCAAGACATTTCAACGATGGACCAAATGAAAACATATCAATATTTGCATATACTAAAATACCAAACATTGCACCCAACACAAAAGAAACAACCAAGGAAACCCATGATGTTGTTTTACTTGTTTTTTTCATTGTTGATTTTTTTGTAACTTTTTTCATATTTTCTATCCTCTTATTCTATTGGCGGAAAACATTCACCATCCCCAGACTTTGGACAACATGCAAAAACAGAATTACCAAGGTCTTTAAAGACTTCACCTGTGCAACAACCAAACTTGTTTGGTTTTGTTCCATCAACACACAAACCCGCATCCAAATTTGCCAATTCTTGTTCCAACAATGCTTCTTCATCGATTTCTTCTGTTTCTTCTGCGACAAATTCTTCGTCTTCGACGGCTACTTCTGCCGCTGTTGTTACGACATCAGATTTTGTTTCTGTAACTGTTTCTTCTGCAACCTCTTCTGGGGTTGTAACAGTTGCAGCAACAACAGTATTTTTCACCGCAGACGACTTACGTTTTGCTGCACTGCGTGAACACTTGCTGCGATAATCTGTCTTTAATTTATCCAATTCTGCGATTTCGTCTTCTGTTGGTTCTTCGACAGCAGACAATTCTGTAATTTTCGCCTGAATATCTGCACAAGACACACGTTCTGCAACATTTGGTGTATCTTCTGCAAATGCACCTGTCGCAGTAATTAATCCAATTAACGCAATCAATATTTTCATATGATGTACCTTTTTAGTGTTCGTTTATGATTTTTTCGACTTCCAGAATAAAATCTATCGCAGGATTTGTTAATTTTTTTGCAGTTTCAAAAATTTCTTCTGCGGCAGCTTGCATATTTAAACGTTTATACGTTTCAACAACTTCGATTGTTTCTTCATTGTTAAATTCATCGTCTTGCAATGCACGTGCAATTTCCAATTCTTGCTTTGCCAGTTCAACATATTTTGCTTTGTTTTCATCACAGCCACGTTCTGACAAGTTTGCATAAATTTTTGCACGTGTAATACGTTGATATGGTGGCATAGAAGTATATTCTTCTGGTAATTTGTCTAATAATGATGCTTCTATTTTTTGACATGTTGTTTGTGCATCATTCTGTCCACCCAACGCAGCAACTATTTCCATTTCACGTGATATTGCAGCACGATACACACCTTTATTCTGTGGACAACCATGCTGGAACAATGTTTCATAAATTCGAATATTGTCTTTATGATATTCTATATTACTTGAATTTTCATCATTCAAATACCCCAACTGAATTTCTTCGATAATGGCACAAGTTTCTTTTTGCTGATTCTGTTGTAATTCTGTTGCGTCCTGAACCAATGCTTGTTTTGGTTTTTCAGTGTTATATCCAATTCCCATACCAACCATAACACCACACACAAACAGCATTATCAGTGCCAACCAACCCTTGATTTTCTGTGAACGTGTATAAACAACTTTATAAACTTTCTTAGATTGTTTTTTTGCCATAATTTCCCCTCTCCTATTTTCTGCTATTATACTATTGAACAACGCCATTGTGAATAGTTATTTTTCTATCTGCTCTGTCTGCCAATGACATATCATGTGTAACAAACAGCATTGCCATTTTATTTTTACGCACAATATCCAACAACAAATCAAACACGGCACCTGCATGTTGCGGATCCAAATTACCTGTTGGTTCATCAGCCAATAATATATCAGGATTATTTGCCAACGCACGTGCCAACGCAGTTCGCTGTTGTTCACCGCCACTCATTTCCCCTGGATGATGCGATGCACGATGTGCAACATTTGTTGCCTTTAATAATTTTATTGCACGTGTATTTGCAGTATCTTCGTCCATACCATTTGCCAACATTGGCAAGACAACATTTTCCAGTGCTGTAAAATCAGATAACAAATTATGTTTTTGATATACAAAACCAATTTTATTTCTGCGTATTTTTGTACGCATATCTTCGTCCATTTTATGTACAGGTGCCCCAGAAATAACAATACTGCCACCACTTGGCTTATCCAGCAACCCAACACACTGTAACAACGTAGATTTACCACATCCAGACTGTCCAACCAAGGCAATTATTTCCCCACGATGCAAATCAAAACCACCACCACGTAAAATATGCAATGGTTGACCGCCTTCGATAAAGGTCTTTTTAATATCACGCACCGACAGAACGACATCACCCTGCTTTACCCGTGACAAAGAATTTAAAATATTCGCCATTTATTCTTTTTCCTTACCTTGATTTTTCTTCATTAAATACTCGTTCACTTGTTTTTGCAATAACGCCCTATTATCTGGACATAATATATACTCTAAACGTACGCCTATCTTGTCTAAAACAATTCTTAATTGTTTCTGTTCATTATGATCAGACTCTGCTTGTTCATAACTTCTATTTATAAAATAAGATATTTCTTCTGGTCCAAAACCATACAGGGCCCCTCTTAAAAAATTGCTTTTAGCAATCTCATCATCCGGAACATTTACAATTGATAGTTCTGGATTATTTTCTTGTACCCATTTAAAATGTTTATCAAGAAACTCTAAATATTTTGTTCTTTGACTTGCCCGATATTTTTCCACAACATCCAGTTCTTCATCAGACAAGTCCCCCCTATCCACACAGCCAATTTGAATCAAGTCTTTAATAGTGGGATACTTAAAGACAAAAAAATCAATCTTTCCTGATTCTATTTCAAATTTTTCAGGAGGCATTCCACCTGGCAACTTATATTGAAACCATAACCTTTTTGGAAATTTAATTCCCAGCCTTGCCAAATCCGTTTCTAATATTTGTGCAGAAGAATTATACCCACCACCAACATTTGCAAACTGCAACATACAAGCATTCAAAAAAAGCATTAATTTTTTATTCATTACGTAATACCTCTACCGGGTCTGTATTTGCGGCCTTCCATGCAGGATACAATGTTGCCAAGAATGCCAACGCAACTGCAATTAATGCAATTCCCAATACATCTGTCCATACCAGTTTAGATGGTAACTCAGACAAATAATACAATTCCGCAGGAAACAAATCACGCCCTGTTAACCATTGGAAAAACTGTCTGATTGGTTCGATATAAATCGCAATCACAACCCCCAGAATTGTTCCAAAAAACGCACCAATAACACCGATTGATGTACCCGACAAAACAAATATCTTCATCATCGATTTACGCGACACGCCAAACGTACGCAGCACTGCGATATCTTTGTTTTTATCTTTAACCAACATAACCAATGACGACACAATATTAAACGCAGCCACAATTACAATCAGCAACAAGATTAAAAACATAACATTTGATTCAACCTGTAACGCACCAACAAAACCACGATTTAAATCACGCCAATCACGAACAACGAAACCGTCCGGCAACAAACGTCCAAGTGCAGATGCAACATCTGTTGTGTCTTCTGGGTTTTTCAAGAACAAATCAATATGCGTAACAGAATTTGGAATATTCAAATATTTTTGTGCTGTTTCCAACGGCATAAATATATACCCAGAATCATATTCATACATACCCATAAAGAACGAACTTTTTACTGGATACGACATAATCCGTGGCATTGATCCAAATGGGGTTGGTGTTGCACCATTTGCAGACACTAATGAAATATTATCCCCCATACCAACACGCAACGCACGTGTCAGCGATGCCCCCGCAACCAATTCGCCATCTGTGATTGCAGATAAATCTTTACCATAAATACGTGTTCCTGTTTTTGTTTTGGCTGCTAAATCAGACATACGAATACCACGAACCATTGCACCTGTATTATTACCATTTGCAGTTGCCATAACCTGACCTTCAGCAATTGGAACAATACCTGTTATATTTTCTGCAACAATCTTGTTTTGTTTCATCTTGTCAATCAAGAAATCAAAGTCTGATATCGCACCATCTTGATGATAAACAACAACATGCCCGTTCATACCAACAATACGTCCCAACAACGTATCATGAAAACCACCCATAACAGACATTACAACAATCAACGTTGCAACACCCAGCATAATACCAATCAAAGACACCCACGAAATAACAGAACCAAAACCACGTTTTTTGGCACCCAAATATCTAAAAGCTATTTTTCTTTCCAGTTTTGAAAACATTAAAATTTCCTTATTCGTTCAAGAAATCACGCAATGCGTCACCGATTAATTCTTCGGTATTATCATCATGCCCTGTTGCACCATCCATTATTGAAATAATACGTGGCGACATAAACACAACCAGTTCCGCAAATGGCGACACCAATGTTTCTGGGGTTGTAACAAAAGAATGTGTTGGAATACCAACAATTACATAATTATCACCAACAGTCGTTGGGATATTAAACGAAGACAATTCTCCATTTGATGTTCGCAGAACAATTTTTGCATCAATTTTATCACGACCACCAAAGTCCCCATACGTACCTGTTGCACCAATAATCAAATCTGTTTCCAGTCTTTCTTCCTTGCCACATTGACCAATATCAAAACGTGACTGCCAACCATTTGGAATCGCAAAGGTTCCTTGGGAAATCAGAACAACATTTGCTTGCTGACCTAAAAATTCTTGTAATGTTTTTGTATTAATTTCTGGTCCAACAACCAATGCACGACCAACAACCCCAGGGATAGACATTTTCACATTTTTATCCCCAAACGCAGGCAACAAATTCATCCAAACTATTGGATTATCTGTACGTGGATACACACGATAAACATCAATATCCCATGCAATCATGTATTTTTTTCCTGCAATATCTGCAATTATCTTTGCGACTTCACGTTCTGTCTGATAATTACCTTCGAACACGACTGTTTTATCGTTCCAATCAACCAGCAGATTTCGCATATCAGCACCATGCATCGCATCCAACAACGCCATAATAATAGTTTCATTATGTGGCATTTTTATCAGCCACTTTGCACGATGTGTTAAATGTAATTCACCATTATGTTCATCATAAGAATAATAAACACGTCCCATTTTTGTCATCAGTTCAACAGCATCTGCCAATGTTCCAGACGAAATAGAACCAGATATTTTTTCATATAATGGTTCGTCTTCAATAACTGCAATATCTGTACCCAACAACAACTTATCTAACGCTTGTTTAACCGTCAAATCTTTGAATTCATAGTCATCGACTTTCAGTTCTGGCAATTCATCACCTGTTGCCAAACGAATAATTTCGACTTTTTCTTCTGGAACAACAGACACAACCTTTTGATTATTCCAATCAACTTCACATCTTTTTGGCAACTCTATTGAAAACCTGCGTGCAGTATCAGTTGTTAATGCGGCTTTTTTCGGGAAAATTGGCACAGAATTTTCATCAATAACCAGATTATCAACAACTGTTATTGTATCGTACAAAGGCACATTCTGTTGTTTCTGTGTACATCCCAGCATCACAAAAACCGACAACAAGCCAATCAAACTTTTTTTCAAAAAGATCATTTTCCTTTCCTTTTTGTATTATATGAATACTTTATATCAAATATTCATAACTTTTTCAAATTCTGCCAACGTCATTTCATGTATTGGTTTTTGCGTTGGTGTTGTTAAATCTTTGACCTTGTCAAACTGAACAGCAAACCGATTTATCAAATTTATGATATCAGGCGACAAACTTTTATCCACATCGATTAAACGTCTGCCATATTCTACAACATATTCCAACAAGTCTGCAGCATAAAAACGTCCATTATAATTTTCCATTGCAATTCCGCCCTTTTGGACACATATTGCAGACATAAGCATTGCCGTCTGATTATACAAATTTGCCAGTTTTATAAACTGTTGTACAGATATTGCCATTTAAAATTTCCTTTCTCTCTTTTTTACATTATAAAAACTATTGCCCCAAAAAGGCAATTAAATTATAATATAAAACATGAGAATAAAAATTTTACCAATTTTACTGATATTAACCGCATGTGCATCTGCCAATCGTGGCAGTATTGATGACGCAACAATCCTGAACTGGGAAAACGAAGCGGTAACAACTGAACAATTCGTACGTGACCACAAGGCGTGTTTGGGCATAAACAAACCTGCACACCAACCACGTTCACGTATTGCAAAATTGCTGTCCCCAAATCAAAGTTCAATTATGCCGGATTGGGACGGTCTGTGGGTAACATTTCAATCAAACGAATATCGTGATGTTGGTCAACGCAGTTTAATGTCTGTACCACGCAATACTGCATCTAAAACAGTCGGTGCATATCGCAGATGTATGTTCAGACGTGGATATTTACTGCGTGCAATGTAAAAATCATTTCAGAACTAATTTTCTGCCACCGTTATATTCCGTAATATAAACATGAACAGTGTCTGTTGGTAATACATCCAATGCTATTTCTGGCCACTCTATTAACGTGATATCATTTTCCATTGCATGTTGTAAACCAACCTCAGTTAATTCTGACACATCTGTTAATCTGTACAAATCAAAGTGTGAAATACCATCATAATTCTGCACGATTGTAAATGTTGGACTTGGCACAACAGTATCTGCACCACGCAGTGTTTGAATCACAGTACGTGCAATTTCAGACTTTCCCATTCCCAAATCCCCGTGCAACGCGACAACCACAGGTGCCTTCAGTTGCTTTGCAAATTCAGCAGCCCACGCACGCATTTGATTAACATCAGACAATATAAATTCTTGCATTTCTTACTCCAACAATAACAAATCATCTTCCAGACCATGAATTTGGTCGCGAATTTCTGCAGCCAATTCAAATTCCAAGTCTTCGGCAGCCTGATGCATTTTCTTGGTTAACTTTTTTATTTCTGCCCTGACAGATTCTGCATCCATAACCCCGCCAGATTTATCATAAACAAATTTTCGTGACTTGTCAGTTTTTTCTTGTCTTTCACCAACTTCTGAAAACACGGCCTTGGTCACAGTTTTTGGCACGATACCATGTTCTGCATTAAAGTCCATTTGGATTTTACGTCTGCGTGCTGTTTCATCCAGCGCACTTTGCATAGATTCTGTAATTTTATCAGCGTATAAGATAACACGTCCATTTGCATTTCGTGCAGCACGCCCAATCGTTTGAATTAAAGAACGCGTAGAACGCAAAAAGCCTTCTTTGTCCGCATCCATAATTGCAACCATTTCACATTCTGGCACATCCAAACCTTCGCGTAACAGGTTTATACCAACCAGAACATCAAATTTACCCAAACGCAATTCACGCAACAGTTCGATACGTTCCAACGTTTCTATATCGCTGTGCAGATATTTTGCACGCACACCATTTTCATTTAAATAATCTGTTAATTGTTCTGCCATTTTCTTGGTAAGCGTTGTTACCAAAACACGTCCAGAAACATTTTTAACAGCATCCAGCAAATCATCAACCTGATGTGTTGTTGGTCGCACTTCACATACCGGATCCAGCAATCCTGTTGGTCGAATAACCTGTTCTGACACAATTCCACCCGACTGATTCAATTCCCATTCTGCAGGTGTTGCAGATACAAAAATAGTCTGGGGGCGTAAATTATCCCACTCATCAAACGTCAATGGTCTGTTATCAATACACGCTGGCAATCTGAATCCATATTGTGACAAGGTTTCTTTTCTGGCACGGTCACCACGACTCATTGCACCGATTTGCGGAACAGTCACATGACTTTCATCAATAAACAACACTGCATCTTTTGGCAAATATTCAAACAATGTTGGTGGTGGCTGACCCGGCAAACGCCCAGATAAATATCTTGAATAATTTTCCACGCCACGACACGTACCGGTACTTTCCATCATTTCAATATCAAAGTTTACACGTTCACGCAGTCTTTGTTCTTCTATATACTTCATATTTTGATGAAAGTATTCTAATCTTTCTGCTAAATCTTTTCTGATTTGTGTAATCGCCTGTAAAACACTGGGCATCGGTGTAGCATAGTGTGTATTTGGATAAACCGCAATTCTATTTAACTTTTGCAGTTTTGCCCCTGTTAAAGTATCAAATTCCCATATTTCTTCGACTTCATCGCCCCAAAAACAAACCTTCCAGCCACGATCAACCGCATGCGATGGGAAAATATCCAGCGTATCACCACGCACACGAAATTCACCACGTGCGGGTGCCATATCATTTCTTTTATATTGTATATCAACCAACGAACGAACAACATCAGCAATTGACACAACGTCACCAACATTTACAACCAATCGCATTCCTGCATATTGTTCTGGCGACCCCATACCGTATATAGATGATACACTGGACACAACAACGACGTCACGTTCTTCCAACATTGCACGCGTTGCACTGTGACGCATACGGTCCAATTGTTCATTAATTGATGCGTCTTTATCAATATATGTATCTGTTGTTGGCATATACGCTTCTGGTTGATAATAGTCATAATAAGAAACGAAATATTCGACATGATTTCTTGGGAAAAAAGATTTCATCTCTGTATATAACTGTGCCGCCAAAATCTTGTTCGGTGCCATAATTAATGCAGGACGCCCCAGTTCTGCAATAACATTTGCCATTGTAAATGTTTTTCCAGACCCAGTTACACCCAACAAAACCTGAGATTGCCTACCTTCATTTACCCCCGACACCAGTTCAGCAATGGCGGTCGGCTGATCACCCATAGGTTTATAGTCACTTTCAAGATAAAATTCTGCTTTTTTCATTTTTTTATTAACAATCTTAAATATAATCCATTATAATCAAATTACAAGGAAAGAGAGAATGGCATTAAAACCTAGATATAAACGCAGAATCTTTTGGTCAATTATATCCACAATTACTGTGATTGCACTGGCAATTGTATTGGTACCACCATTTATTACATTAAACGGGTTTAAATCTGTGGTTGAACAATCTGTTTATAATCAAACAAATGTTCCTTTAAAATTAAATGGCGACATACATTTCAGTCTGGTTAGCGGTGCAACAATTGCGGCCCACGATGTTGATATTCCAGATGCAAAAATTGGTTCAATTCTGTTTTCAATTCCATTTCACAGTTTTTTTAATCTAAAAGAAGCAAAATTAAATGACGCTGTTATTATCTATGATGCAGACATAAATGTAAAAAAATTAGAACCCGCTGTTTTTAATCACGACATAAAAATATATAACAGCGACATGAACTTCTTTGGACGCAAGTTTCATATTATACGTGCAGACTTTACTAACAATGAATTTCACGGAACAATTCGATCAGAAAATCATAAATACGACGTAGAATTTATAAACGATACATTTAATATAAAAAACAAGAACAATAAACTTGATTTAACAGGTCAGTTTTACTCAGACGGATCCATACGTGGTCACATGGATATCGAAACCAGAAATATAAATGAATGGTTTGGATTTGACGAACCAAAGATTACCCGCCCTGTAAAATTATCAACTAATTTTGAATGGGATGGTGGCAATGGATACGAATTCAGTAATTTAAATGCAAACGGATTTTCTGGAAACGTTATCGTATCTGCAAATGGCGAAAAGACAATTCAACTTGTATCACATGATGCAAACATTGATTTATCTTTTTTGGCAAAACCAACTAATCTGTTAACAAAAACTAAATTTAATTTAGATTTCTATGGCATTATTACATTTATGAACTATACCTTTAAACATGTAAAAATAGATGTTGTTGCAGACCAGAACATCGTACAAATTACAAACATTATTGCAGATGATATTGTTATCACAGGGGGTCAAATAACAAAAACAGGTGCAAAAGACATAATGATTACAATGCCTGTGAACGATACAAACGCAATGTGTATATTTTCTGGCACACCAACAGATTGGCAATGTTCTAAATTCACTTATGGCAATCTGTTTGGCACTATATCCGTCAAAGACAATACATTTAATATAAACATACAATCAGAAACACCAATGCCCGCAAACAACAGCAAACTGATGGATATGGTTTATAAACTTGGCAATCGTGGCATTATCAAATTTAAATTTTCAGACATTGGCGGAACATACAAAATTAACAAAAACGATGTTATTCCAACATACGATTTTGCAAACGGCAAAACATTAAAATGGTTAAAAATAAATATTCCATTTTTACCTAAATACATGCTTGAAGAAGTTGGCAATTTCACATGGCAAAATAATGTACTGACATTTATACCAAATAATAAACAGTGGCAATTATCAACATACGATAATTATTTTGACATATCTGGGAACAGTTTTAAAACATGGCTGCCGAACACAGATCTGCGTTTTGTAAAAGACAGTAAATATTCTTTTTCTGGGTATTACGAAAAAAACAAAATATCTAATTTAAAATTAAATGTATTTGATCATGAATTTACAGGTTCTGTATCGAATAAAAACATTACGTTGCATACAGACATGTTATCTATTAATAAATTCACAAATCAGTCATTTTTTGACAGATTTTCAGAACAAGAATTTTAAACAAACGCCCCTATATTAACACTATTTGATTTGCCATATAACATATCGCTATCTGCAAACAAACTTGTATATGACAACAGTGAATATAAAAACTTTGTATATTCATTAAAACCAAACTCTCAAACATTTTCCATCACAGACATGTCACGTGGAAACATACTTGCAACGATTGATAAAAACAAAACAAATTATGAAATTTTTGCTCAGTTAAATCAGTTTATTATAAACGGTATGTTATTATCAAAAGAATTACCATTAAACCTTCGTGATACGATGATAACAGGCGAATTAAACTTTATAACAAACGGCAAAATTGCACACGATATTTATTATAATCTGTCTGGCGATATTGATGTTTCTTTTTCAGACGGCTATCTTATTGGAATGTCTTTTGATAAATTCTATGCGTCTGCAGAAAACATAACCACCCTTAATGCAGAATACGCACTGGCAAACGCATTAACAACCGGTGAAACAAAGATTAAAACAATGCGTGTAATTGGCACATATCAAAATGGCAACTTTATAACATCACGCCCAATAGAATTATCAATGCGACACACAAATGCAGTTGGGGGTCTGGCAATAACAGACGGAAAAATGACAGCAGAATTTGATTTAACATTACGTGGCACTGCACCAACCCCTGTAACAATTGAACTGGGTATAACGCCAGATGGCACACGCAATTATTCGCTATCTGAAATCATGCAAAACATGGACCCTGGTTTCATGCGGGCATTTGTAAAAACACACGATAAATTTTAGTGTTTAACTTCTTGGTCAAATTCATAACGTGACATTATTTTGCCACTTGCATCGGCATAATATGTATATCGCCCTACTTTGACACAGTGAAAACCATTTGCATAAAATTTGATATTTCTTTGTGCCTGTAACAACGTCTTATTTTGTCCGATTAAATCAGCAGGTGCACCAAACAACACACTGGACACACGTCCCCAAAAACCATGGACAATATATGGTGCATACAACAATCCACCACGTTTTTCCAGACGTGACATATTATATCTGTCACAATGTGATTTAATTTTATTTTCCTGATACGATGTCAGATTTAAATTATGTGATAATTTATCAATATAATCGTGCATGATTATTCTCTCTGTGTTTTGTTATTTAATCGGCACGAATTATATTTATATAAAAACAAAATCCAACAGGTATGATTTCATAAAAAATCCCCCAAACTGGGGGATTTAATTTTTTTAGTTTTTCTTTCTTACTTGGATATGTACATCACGCAACTGTTGTTCTGTAACATTTGTTGGTGCCCCCAACATCAAGTCTTGTCCACGTTGATTTGTTGGGAATGCGACAACACCGCGTAAATTTGGTTCGCCCAAAATAATCTGAACCAATCTGTCGATACCGAACGCACAACCGCCATGTGGTGGTGCACCGTATTGGAACGCAGCATACATACCGCCAAACTTTTGTTTTACAACATCTTCGCCATATCCAGCGATTGCAAACGCCTTGATCATTGTATCTGGGTTATAGTTACGCAATCCGCCACTGCAGATTTCCGCACCATTTAACACCATATCAAATTGGTTTGCTTTGATTTTCAATGGATCACCATCTAATTCACCTTTTGGTAAACTAAAAGGATTATGACCAAAGTCAACATTACCTGTTTCTTCGTTCAATTCATACATTGGGAAATCTTCAATCCAGCACAAACGGAATTCTTTTGGATTAATCAGATTTAAATCTTCGCCCAATTTGATACGCAGTTTACCCGCAGCCTTGGCTGCAGCATCAACTTTGTCACAAACAAAGAACAAAGAAGCATTATCACCTGCAATTTCATGCAATTTTGCAATTCTGTCTGCATCTAATTTCTTGGCCACAGGTCCCTTGGCTTCTTCTGCGAATACAATGTATCCCAATCCACCCAGTCCCAGTTCTTTAACTGCATAATCACCCAGTTTATCGAACCAAGAACGTGGTTTATCTGCTGAATTTGGTGCAGGAATTGCACGAACAACAGCACCATTTTCAACTGCATTTGCAAAGATACCAAAATCAGATCCACGGAACACTTCTGTTACATCATGGATAATAATAGGGTTACGCAAATCAGGTTTATCAGAACCATATTTCAACATTGCTTCATCAAATGGGATATGTGGAATATCTTCAGCAATAATTGCATCTGGTACAAATTCGCGTATCATTTCTGGCATTAAAATATCACCAACAGCCTGAATATCACGCAAATCAACAAACGACATTTCCAAGTCCAACTGATAGAATTCTAATAATCTATCTGCACGCAAATCTTCATCACGGAAACAAGGTGCAATTTGGAAATATCTGTCGAATCCAGAAACCTGCAACAACTGTTTAAACTGTTGTGGTGCCTGTGGCAAAGCATAGAACATACCATGATGATTACGACTTGGTACGATAAAGTCACGTGCCCCTTCTGGGCTAGACGCTGTCAAAATTGGTGTTTGGAATTCTGAAAATCCCATTTCCCACATTTTGTCACGCATAAATTTCACAACACGATTACGCATCAAAATATTTTTATGCAAAGATTCACGACGCAAATCAATATATCTGTATTTTAAACGCAAATCTTCGGAAACACTGTCATCATCACCGAACACCTGGAAAGGCAAAATATCGGCATTTGTCAGCACTTCAAAAGACTGTGCTTGAATTTCGATACCACCTGTTGGGATTTTATCATTTACCGCAGACGCATCACGAGCAACAACAGTACCTGTAATTTTTATAACAGATTCTGGGCGAACTTTTTCCAGATTTTCATCCCCACCATCAAACACAACCTGTGTAATTCCATAATTATCACGCAGGTCAACAAACAACAATGCCCCATGGTCACGCTTACGATGAACCCACCCGGACAAAACAACTGTTTCACCAACGTTTGCAGTATTTAATTCACCGCAAGTATGTGTTCTGTACTTTGATTTTAAAGATAACATTTTGGTCCCTTTTTTATTTTCGGGCACAGAAATAATAGGAATTTCGGCACCCATATTGTTATTAAATTTCAGGGGCGCAAGTAATTCCCAGCGCGGTGCCACCCTGATTTATAACTTTTGAACAATATTGCCACTCAGTGGTTGTCAGTCACGTCATCGTGCACAAATACTGCGATAGCGTAATATTAAATCAGAAATAATAGATTTGCAATAACAAAGATTCCCAACACATTGAAAAAATATCATGTTTCATATATAATGCGATACAAATACGAAAGAAAGGGATAAATATGATAAACATACTTTTAGATTTTGTAAAAAATGCTGGGAATTATTTAATTCAACAACAAAAAACGATAAAACCACTTTTAAACAAAGATTCATCTGTTTGTTCTGTTGTAACCCAGGCTGATTTATATGTATCCGATTTGTTTGAACAGACACTAAAAACAAATTTTTCTGATTTGAACTATATGATTATAGATGAAGAAAAAATCACAAAATATGGCGATGATATTTTTAATAAAATCAATCAGTCTGAATACCAATTTGTTATCGACCCTGTGGATGGAACAATTCAATATGCAAATGGGCATCATTTATTTGGGATTACTGTTGGTGTTTATAAAAATTCCCAACCATTGATTGGAATTATATATATGCCAAAAATGAACGAACTGTTGTATTTTGACGGTCAAAAAGCATATCATGTTGAACATCCATTTACAGATTCTGAAACAAAAACAGAATTGTTACCACAGACACAATCTTATTCCCCAATCGCATTTGCGAATCAATTTGTATGGAACATAAACAACGATTTATCTTTATCAAACACAGCATTTTTTAATTACTTTTCTGCTGTTTCACAATGCTTTTATACATTGATTGGAAAGTCACGTGCCCTTTGCATGAAAACATGTTTGTGGGATATTGCTGGCACAATACCACTTGCAAACTATCTGGGTTTAAAGATTTTTGAATACGGCAGTAAAAAAGTATGTGACAGAATTTCACCGGAATACTTTAATCCGAACATGAGTATAAAACAGCCATGTATAATGTGCCACCCAGACAACTATGAAGAAATAGCAAAACTAGTCACACCAAAATAAACAAACACAAATTAGATGGGAAGTTCGGTGCCCGTAGGGCGACAGAAATATTCTAGATAATGCGTATTGTGCATATTTGACGACGGAAGTGTATTGAACATACATGACCTGAGTCAAATCAAACAAACGCAAATTAGATGGGATATTTCTGGTGCCCTAAGCAAGAATCGGACTTGCGACTCGTCCTTACCAAGGACGTGTTTTACCACTAGACTATTAGGGCAATAAAACTGTTCCAATTATACGGACCGCATATTAAAAATCAAGGACAATTTTAGGCTAAAAATTATATGCAAAACCAACACCATAAAACGCATACGAATTATTTTCAGGGGCAGTATTTCCGTTTGACATATGTTGCATAAAAAATTCAACAGATGAACATTCTGAAAACCTGTACGCACCACCAAACTTAAACCCAAAAATCAACTTTGAACCAATTCTGTCGTTCTGTTGTGCTTGGAACCCTGCCCCAAACCCCATAAAGGCGTACCAATCATCACCGCTAAACAAACTAACATCACCAGATGCCATTACGATTGGTATTGTAAAGTCACGCCAATCCCAACCATACCGCTTGCCATAGCCTAATGTTTGAAACACGTTCAGCGACATTCGTGCAGGCAGCCTAAAAAAATTTGCGGGTTGCGAATATTGAAATTGCACCATTGCAAAAGGCACAAATTCTGTTGGTGGCGAAATCAAGAATCCATGATTTGTCCCCATTCCAACATTAAAAACAATTTGATTATCGTACCCATTAAAGAAAGGGTTTTCGTCTGCATTTGCCGACGTAATAAAACAGACCAATAAAACACAAAAAACATTTCTCATAGCCAATATTTTATCACGTAAAAAAATCACAACAACAGGACAATAAACCCTAAAAAACATCCGATGTGTGTTTTGCTTGCAATTTAAAAAAATGCTGTTATAATCTGTGTCGCTTGGCAGCGTAGCTCAGTGGTAGAGCAGAGGAATCATAATCCTTTGGTCGGGGGTCCGAATCCCTCCGCTGCTACCAAGATTCAAACCGTCCGTAAGGGCGGTTTTAATTTTGGTATAGTCTGTGGCGGATGAGGACCCCAGGGTCCGACAAAATAGCAGGTTTTGCAAGTGAAACGCAGCGAAACCGTTGCGATTTGGAAAGGGACCCGCACACAACGTGTGTGGGAATACACAATCCCTCGGGCGGCTACCAGAACAAACAATCGACCCATTGGGTCTTTTGTTTAATTCTTTTTCTGATAATTCCAAGAATCACGACACATATCTTCCAGTGAATATTTTGCTGACCATCCCAAAACACTGTTCGCTTTGTCTGGCGATGCATAGCACATTGCAATATCCCCTGCACGTCTGTCAACAATTTCATAAGGTATTTTAATACCGTTTACTTTTTCAAAAGTTTTTACAACATCCAGTACTGAATATCCATGCCCTGTTCCCAGATTAAATATATCCGCACCACAATTATTTTTTATTGCATTTAATGCACACACAT
>JAZRGB010000024.1:0-28418 GCA_045643965.1 Candidatus Enterousia sp.
AACCTTTTATTTACCATCATTAAAATATTTGATTGAAACATTTGAACGTGTTGCGTTATGGTGCGACCAAAAAACTGCGAAATATCTGAAACAACATGGATTGGACAAATACGTTGATATGCGTATTATGAAATTATCTGACTTACCACATTGGTCCGAACGCGAAGAATCATTAAAAATCATAGAATCAATGAAAAATTATGTCGGATATTTCTTACATCGTCGCACACCTGCCATGTGGGTTGATTATCTGCCATTAATGTTTGCCAAAGCAGCAATTATTGACTGGGCGGCCCAAAGCAACAAATTTAACAGCAAATATTTCATGTGGATTGATGCAGGTGCTTTTTCGCCTGCTTATGGTAATTCACCAATGTGGAACAACTGGAATGCTCATATTGATGCACGTCCAAAACGCGTACGTATGCTTATCCAGCCAACAATGGGCAAATCTCGTCCACATTATGTACCAAGATTTATATACGACTTGTTCCGCACCAAGACAGAAGATATTCCACCTGCGACACGCAACACACTGATTAAACAGTCTTTAAAGAATATCGCAATGACAAATGCTGATTACGATGTTCCGGGCGGTTGCTTTATCGTACCGCAAAAACTATGTCATGACTTTCATACTGCTTTTGATCGCACGCTGAAATTAATGAACCGCCACGGTTTAACTTGCGTTGACCAAGGCGTTTTCCAAGCCATGATGAAGTTGGATATCGATAATATGTTTGAATTATGTTATACAAACTCTTATCGTGGCATGTATGCTGCTGTGGCGAAAAAAGATCCGGATCATATCTTAGAATAAAAACATTGAAAAATATCAAATCAATGATAATATTCACCCTGTACGACAGGCTGGGCATGGCTGATTTTTTTATCAGAGGAAAGTCCGGGCTGCATGGGACAACGCACCGGCTAATATACCGGGCAGGGCGACCTGACGATTAGAGCAACAGTGACGAAACGATTCAATTCGAGTGAAACGGGCAATCTCTGCGTGCAGCAACTTCAAATAGGCCCCCACATATGCGTCCCACATTGGGGGCGGGTAGAAGGCTTGACATATACAGTAATGTAATATGCAGATTAATCATGTCCACTACCGTTATATGGTATATGCAAATATACTGAATATCGGCAGAACAGAACCCGGCTTATATGCCTGTCTGCAAAAAACGCACCCACGGGTGCGTTTTTTTACATAACCTTGCCTTGATTTGGATAGAAAGTTAATTGAATATCTTTCCACTTTTCATATTCAGCCACCGGCAACATACGGAACGGCTGACATACATCAATCGCATTTTTAATTGTTTCCAACACATAGGCAAAAGCAGGATCAGTATCAGCACGTGCCGCAGATTCAAACCACACATCCTGTACGGTACCATTTTTACGCATTTTTAAATGTGCAACTGCACGAATATCAGAAATATCAGGGCGACCTGTATCAATTACCCAACAACGCGTCATCGCAACACGCAACGCATCAACAACAGATATTGTTAATGTTCTGTCCAAAGACAAAACTTCACGATTAACCTTTATAACACGTTTTTTCTTTGGTGCATTTTCATTTTTCTGCTCTGTTTTTTTATCCGACGTTTCTTCCTTGAGAATTTCCTTTGCTTCTTCGACCAAAGTTGTTGTTTTTATTTCTGTTTTTTCAATTTTTTGTTCTTGCTTTTTTGGTGCAGAATCCTGTTTTTTTTCTGACTTTTTTTCTGGAGTGCCAACATTATATAACTTTGTTTCATCGCCAGAAACAACAACACTATCTAAATCAATTTCAACAATCTGAATTCTATCCGGTGCAACCAGTTTTGCACGATTAACAACAATCGCAAACGAAGTTATCATTATCGCCAACAGAACCAAATGTCCACAAACGGACATCATTATATTTTCTGCTGAAAATTGGTTAAACTTGCTCATACTTTATTCTGGTTGTGTTCGTAATCCAACTTTTTGAAAACCTGCATCTTTTAATTTTCCCATAACAGACATAACCGCACCATAGTCTGCATGTGTGTCACCACTTATCATAATTGTCAGATTTGGATTTTCACCACGCATCGCAACTGCACGTTTTACAACATCATCACGCGACATTTGCGTTTCTGACAAGAAATAGCGACCACGTGAATCTACACTAATTTGTATCGCATGATCATTACCCGTCATCGCGGATGTACCTGCACGTGGCAGTTCTAAATCAATACCCGTTGTCATCATTGGGGTTGTTACCATAAACACCGCCAACAACACCGTCATAACATCAATCATCGGCGTTAATTGAATCCCACCATCAGACTGTCTTTTTCTTAATCTGGACATATTCATATCCTTATTTTTTACATTTCAATTCACGAACACTTTCTGTCAATGTATCGTATAAATCATCTGACTTTTTTGCGAAATATTGATGTGCAATCGCTGCTGGAACAGCCGCAATCAAACCCAACGCAGTTGTACCCAACGCAACCGCCAACCCAGGGGCAATAACGCCAATACTGACAGATTGATTAACACCAATCGCAGCAAAAGAATCCATAACTCCCCAAACAGTTCCAAACAAACCGATAAACGGTGAAATATATGCAACCAATGACAAGAACCACAAATTTTTATCAAAAGGCTTTATCAACTTGTCCGCAACAACATCCAAATTATCAGAATTTTTTACAGAAACCGGTGCTCTTTTTACCATATTCCACAAACGAATTTTTTCGATAATAATCGCCCAAGACATAACACTGAACGCGACCAAAACGATTGACACAAACACAGTCATCAAATCGCCTGTAAACAAACTTAACATTGAAAAATTACTTTCCATTTTTCCTTCCTTTTTTGTTCTTTATCAAATTAAACCATTTATTAATTCTGATGGTATCCGTTTGGGCCGCATATCCGCACCCAAATACGCCACTTTTAAAGTTATTATAGCATATTCTGCACCGTCTTTCACGAACTTTTGTTCAACACGTACAACAGCCGCACCAACGTCCAACATTTTTGTTTCCACAACAAATTCATCGGCGACTTTTAATGGTTGAATATACTTGATATTTAATTCACGAACAACGAAACCAATATCATCACCAAACTTTAATCTTCCACGCAACCAGTTCATACGGGCACGTTCTGCAATTTCTAAATAACGTGCATGATACACAATACCTTCGGCATCGGTATCTGCATACGCGATTACAAACGGAAATTTATGCGTTTTCATTTTATTAAATCTCTCTCGTCAACCCTCAGTTCGTTTTTTAATCGCAACGCAACGCGACGACGTATTTCATCAAAAACACCACGCAACGCAGGTTCAAAATCGAACATAGACACAATTTCATCGCCAAAAAACATTTTCCAATAAAATCCATCAGCATATTCCCCAATATACGCCAAATCCTGGGCACACATATGCTGGACAGCCGTATCCAAAACATCCAATGCCTTGACCAGTCGGGATTCATAACTTTGACGGGCATCATATTCATTAAAACGTGCCTGAATATCATTATTTTTTAACAAACCTACAATCTGTGCAACCGCATCAGATTCATTAATCCGCTTTTGCACACGCACAGAATCAGTCTGTTCATGCAACGGTATATCATGCGTAATCGCTTCAGGCAAGTCGTGCAGCACACACAATTCATAAACCCGTTCCATATTGACAGATTTTTTCAAGTACGGTCGCAACACCATCGCCATCATCAACATATTCCACGAATGTGCAGCCACAGTTTGCTGATTTCCATCACTTGTCCGCGTTAATCGATATTCGCATTCAAGTCTTTCTGCAATTTCGAAAAAATCCACCAAGTTATGCATATTAATTACTTTTCCAACCCCAGGTGTTTATATCCCAGTTCTGTAATAATACGACCACGCGGTGTACGTTGAACAAAACCCAATTGCATCAAATAAGGTTCAATCACATCTTCGATTGTATCAGCAGGTTCAGACAACGCAGCCGCCAAATTTTCAATTCCCACAGGACCGCCAGCATAAAATTTAATAATCGTATTCATATACTCACGATCAATTTCATCCAAACCACACCCATCAATATGTAATTGGAACAGGGTGGTTTTAATCGTATCTGCCGTGATTTGTTGTCTGCCCAACGCACACGCAAAGTCACGTGCCCGCTTTAACAAACGATTTGCAATACGGGGTGTTCCACGTGCAGACCGTGCCAACATTAATGCACCATCTGCATCAATTGGTGTCCCTAAGATATTTGCACTGCGTGCAATAATTTTCGCCAAATCTTCTGGAGAATAGAAAGACAAACGTAAATCAATACCAAATCTGTCACGCAACGGATTAGACAACAAGCCAGTACGCGTTGTTGCACCAACCAACGTAAATGGGGGCAGGTCGATACGAACACTTTTCGCACTGGGTCCTTCGCCCAACATAATATCCAATTTAAAGTCTTCCATCGCAGAATACAAAACTTCTTCGATTGCGGTCGGCAGACGGTGGATTTCATCAATAAACAATACATCCATTGGTTCCAACGCCGTCAAAATAGCAGCCAAATCACCTTGCTTGGTTAACATTGGTGCCGATGTTGCACGAAAATTAGTTCCCAATTCATTTGCAACAATATGTGCCAACGTCGTTTTACCCAGCCCTGGGGGACCATATAACAACACATGATCCATCGCTTCGCCACGACTGCGGGCCCCAGACACAAACACAGACAAATTCTGTTTTAAACTGTCGTGTCCAATAAAGTCCGACAAACTGCGTGGACGTATAGTTGCAGCCATATCATCTGGAATACTGGCATCTAAGAAACGTTCTTTGTTTTGCATTTTTACAACAACTTGTCTTCTTCGTTTTCGCGACCAACATAGGCCTTTAAGTCATTATACATTTGACGCAAATCAGCCGGCTGACTGTACATTGCATCTGCACCTTTGACACGAATTGTTTCCAAATCAATTTGTGCCTGTTTTTTCAAAATCTGGGTTAAATGCACCCCAAACGCACGTGCATCATCAGATTCTGCAGCCCCCTGTAACAACAGTCCACGATTTGGACGTGGGGATAAAAACGCAAAGTCAGACACAGAAGCATCCGGTGACACCAATGCAAAACCGGAAATTTCTGGGCGACGCATCATTGCCTGTAAAACATACCATGCACCCAACTGATGCCCGGCCAACCAAATTTTATCACTATCTTCGTTATGGTTTTGAATCCAGTCAATAACAGTTGCGATATCCAACATATTTTCAGACGTTGTACCAATTACACCTTCGGAATCGCCGACACCACGATAATTAAAACGAACAACAGAAAAGCCAATATCCATAAACGCACGGAACATTGCATACGACACACGATCGTTCATATGGTATTTTTGTCGTGGGTTACCGGACAAAATCACCGCTAACGGTGCAGCCTCGTTTGCAGATTTATGATATACAGCATGTAATTTACCTGCTTCACCAGAAATTATGATATCAACCATACCTTTACACCCTTCTTTATATTATTCACGCATAACGTTAGAACAAAGAGAACATAAATTTCAATAAAAATATTTTTGTTTTGACACAAATATCTAAAATGTTCTAAGATTTGTCTGAGAGAACAAAAGGTCGTACCATGTTTAAACTGTTTTTAACATCAATTTTTGCAGTATTTTGCGGTTTTTCCGCCTATGCCCAAGATGAAATTATCTATCAGGATTTTCAAACTATTTACACTGACACGCCGGTTCAGTCATATTACGCATATCCTGATGACCCTAATTTTATCCCAGAATCAGAATTTATGGAACGTGCAGACAGTTTAGATTACGACCAAAACATCATCGATGCACGTAATACAGAATCAATGATGCATCCAGGGGTGATGTTTGCTGACAAACCAATGGTTATCTGCCGTAACTTTGGTTGCACACGTTTAAACGACAGAATTACACGTTCTTTCTTGTTTAACAGCCTTGCAAATATGTTTATGATGAACGCACATTCACGCGTTTATATCTGCGAAGCAGACCCATTTTCACGCGACTGCCTGCAATCTGGTATATCTTTCCCAGTCCGCAGTGGAATCGCAAATGCCATGGTAAAAATACCAAAAGGCACAATTTCACAGGTCAGCGTTTCAACAGGGTTGTCCAAGGCAACCGTTGGCATGACATATGAATTCTTGGTAAATGGTATTGACCGCAAATGCGAACCAACAGTAATGGACATTATGGTCCCTGTTAATTCCGAAGCAGTATTGTCAAATCGTGAATTCGCATGCAACATGACCAGCGACGGCATCAGCAGCGTATCTTTGATTGTAAGTTTGGATTATATTGATTTAGATTATGGTATCTTGGGTGGATATTATTCACTGGGGATGCAGGGTCCAACAACTGGCGGTGGCACAGGCTACGCATTATTTAAAACAGAATTCACAACAGGCGGAATGCAATTCCGTGCAGCAACATATGATTTAGACGGCATGCCAAACAATGGTGCACGCACCATACAACCTGGGGAATATGCTGTTGAACCAATGAAAAAATGAACAAAACGGTACTTGTTATAGATGACGATGACATTTTACGCAACACATTATCCAAAGGGTTGCGTCAAGATGGTTTTAACGTCGTAACCGCACAATCTGCTGAAAACGCTTCTGAAATACTATCCAGAATATCTGTTGACGGAATTGTGCTTGATCGTATGATGACCGGCATGGACGGATTAACGTTCCTGAAACACTTACGCAACAGCGGGAACAAAACACCTATAATCATGTTAACTGCAATGACAGGTGCCGACAACACAATCGACGGCTTGACACACGGTGCAAATGACTATCTGGCAAAACCATTTCAAATGCGTGAATTAGTATTACGTTTAAACAACATAATGTCATATCAATCATCTACCGCTGTAACCAAAATGCCACGTGGTCTGGATTTAATAAATGACGAATTTTACATTACAAACGTAACACCGGCACATATATTCGCACTATCTGGCGAAGAAAAAAGATTATTACAAGGATTAATCAGTCCAATCGGCGGCACTGTTCCTGCATCACCAATGGTTGCAAAACGCTTGCGAAGCAAATTAAATATAGTATTATCACACTTAGACATTATAACCGTTCGTGGTCATGGATATAAATTAATCGACATTTCTGCGAACAAAACCAACAAGGAAACAATATGAGATTAACACCACGCAGCTTTTTATGGCGTACAATATTAATGATTTTAATTCCATTGGTTATTGCACAAATAATCGTCGCCAACGCTTTTTTCAGTAATCACTGGTCACGTGTTCACAATACATTGGCACGCACATTGTCTGGCGAAATTGCAACTATGATGAACTTTATCGACCAAGACAAAACCGCAGAAGCACAGCAATTCGCACAAAATATCGGCATTAATTTTAGCATAAATCAAAAACTTAATCGTCCAAAACACAACGATAACAACGCACACGAAACAGGCGAATTGGCAAATGAATTATCTAAACGTTTAAAACGTCCTGCGAACATCTATATGGACAAGGGTAAAAGACTGGTATTTGTTGACGTACCAACAAAAAACAATCAAATTGCCACATTTGGAACTGCATTATATCGCATTTATTCAACCAGTACCGAAGTCTTTATAATCTGGTTGCTAGGTTCGATACTGATTGTATCCATACTGATATCACCATTTATTATAACACACACACGCAGCATTCGCAGAATTGCCCGTGCCGCAAATCGTTTCGGACGCGGATTGGACGCCCCAGGCTTTGTTCCCAGTGGTTCTCGTGAAATTCGCGAAGCGGCCGCTTCTATGATTACCATGAAAGAACGTTTGGACAGATACAATCGCACACGTACAGATATGTTGAACGCTGTCAGCCACGATTTAAAGTCGCCACTGACACGTATGCGTCTGGCTGTTGAAACAAACACCGCGTCCAGCGAAGATTTGATTCGTGATATCGATCGCATGACAGAAATGGTTAATGGATACCTGGCATTTGCACGTGGTGAAACCCCAGAAATAGAGCAGGCAACAGAACTGCCACCAATGTTGACACGTATTACACGTGATGCAGCACCAGACAAAAAAATTATAACTAACTTTCCAGATTCACCTGTACAATTTTATGCCAGACCAATGGCATTGGCACGTGCATTTGGTAACGTCATAGAAAATGCTGCACGCTATGCAAAATCAAAAATCAAAATCACAGAAATAGATTCTGATGACAACATTGAAATCATTATCGAAGACGATGGTATTGGTATCCCAGACGAACGGAAAAAAGATGCACTGCGACCATTTGTTCGCCTGGACGAAGCACGACGTGCCGATACTGGCGGCACAGGTCTTGGATTATCCATCGCCCAAACAGCAATTGAAAATCATGGTGGACAATTGTTCTTGGAAAACAGTGATTTGGGCGGATTAAAAGTAAGAATTGTTTTACCAATATAATGTAAAAAGGCATAAAAAAATGAATTTATATAAGTATGTATCAAATGCAATAAATGAAACACTGGGCACAAAAGTTAACCTGGAAGTCCCAAGAAATCGTGATTTTGGTGATTTTTCAACAAATGCTGCAATGGTTATGGCAAAATCAGCAGGCAAAAATCCACGTGAATTGGCTTTGGAAATCGTACCAAAACTAAACGAACTTGATTTTGTTGCAGAAACATCTGTCGCAGGTCCTGGATTTATTAACATAAAATTAAAAGACGAATTTATTTGGGAATCTGCAACACAGCCACAAAACCCAAAATCTGAAACAACACAAACCATTGATTTAGACTATGGGGCATATAACGTTGCAAAATCATTACACATTGGGCATTTACGTACATCTATCGTAGGCGACACATTTAATCGTGTTGCAAAATTACTTGGGCACAAAACCTTTTCTTGGAATCATATTGGCGACTGGGGCAAACCAATGGCACTGGTAATTGCATGGATTGAAAAGTTATATCCAGATTTACCTTATTTCCAAGACAATTTTGACCCAACAACACATGTTGATTTTGAAATTAACCCATCAGAATTAAACACGTATTATCCATCTGCCAGTGCATTGGCAAAACAAGACCCAGATTTTCAGGCACATGCCCAAGAAATCAAGGCAAAATTCCAAGATGGTCACGCTGGCTATTTTGCACTGTATGAAAAGTTCTTAAAAATTTCTTTGGAAATGATGAACGAAACTGTACAACGTTTAAACATCCTGCCATTCGATTATGATTTAGGCGAACGTAACGCTGCAAAATACTTGCCAGACGTTGAAAAAGTATTGCGTGCCAAAAATCTGATTGAAGAAAGCGACGGTGCAGAAGTTATTGTTGTAAAAAAAGAATCTGACAATAAACCAATGCCACCATATATGTGGACAGATTCACGTGGGGCAGACACTTATGATTCAACTGATTTGGCTGCTGTATATTGTCGCAAAATAACTGACAATCCAGATAAAATCATATACTTTACAGACTTGCGTCAAGGCTTGCATTTTGAACAATTGTTCCGTGCCGCCCAATTATCGGACATATATGACTATTCTAATCTGGAACACATTGGATACGGCACAATCAATGGTAATGACGGCAAACCATTTAAAACACGTGACGGCAATGCCGCAGGTCTGGATGATATTATCGACGCCGTAAACGAAGCCGTCAAAACACGTGTATCAGAATCTGGCAAATCACTGGATGACGATACCATCAGTGCAATCGCATTGGCAGCGGTTAAATTCAATGATTTAATGCACGACGTACGTTCTGATTACATATTTGACCCAGCATCTGTCACCAGTTTCGAAGGCAGAACAGGGCCATATATTCTGTACACCGCCGTACGTTTAAACAGCGTATTGAAACGTGCAACATTTGAATCAGATGCAACATATATGCCAATGACATCTGATGAACGCAATCTGTTAATTGGCGTATTAGACTTTGAACGCACAGTTTTGACAGCATTTGAAAATCGTGCAACAGACATGATTGCAAACTATGCATACGATTTATGCCAACTGATAAACACATTTTATCATAACTGCCCAATTCTGCGTGACGATGTACCTGCAGAAATACGGGCAGGGCGTTTGCACATTGTACAACGTGCACACGAAACATTAACAAAAACAATTGATTTAATGGGATTAAAAATACCAAAAGAAATGTAATAAAACGCCCAAACGGGCGTTTTATTATAAATAATATACGGTACTATTATACCGTATTGATTTTTCTTGACTTTTCTGCTGTGTTGTGTCATAATACATCCGCTTTAATTTATAAACCAAGGGTAAAAATAAAATGGCAGCGACAAAATCGTTAAAAAAATGCGAATTAGAAGCCAAATGGTATCTGATTGACGCAACAGATTGCACGCTGGGTCGTTTGGCAGCATATACTGCAAACATCTTACGCGGCAAACACAAACCAACATGGACACCAAACATGGATTGTGGTGATCACGTTGTTATCATCAATGCTGACAAGGTTGCATTATCTGGTCACAAGGCAGACAAAGATCGTTTCTTCTGGCATTCTTTGTGGACAGGTTCTTTGAAATCTCGCACATTGGGTCAAATGCGTTCTGAAAAACCAGAAAAATTGGTTTTCAACGCAGTTAAACGTATGATGGGTCGTCGTACAGCAGTTGCATTGGCAAATCAACGCCTGACAAAACTGCATGTTTACGCTGGCAGCGAACACAAACATGCTGCACAAAACCCACAAGTTATTGATTTCGCAGGCTTGAACCGCAAAAACAAAAGGGGCGAATAATGGCAGAAGCAAAGAAAACAGCAACAAAGACAGTTAAAAAAGCTGCCCCTGCAAAGAAAACCGCAACCAAGGCAGCAGCAGTTGCAACACCAAAATTAAATGACGCAACATATGCAACAGGTAAACGTAAAGATTCCGTTGCACGTGTATATCTGATGCCAGGTAAAGGCAACATCACAGTTAACGGCAAAACATCTAATGAATACTTCCGTCGTGCAGTATTACAGATGATTATCGCACAACCATTCGAAGTCACAAAACGTGAATCTGCATACGACATCGTTGCAATGGTTGAAGGCGGTGGTTTGTCTGGTCAGGCTGGTGCCGTAAAACACGGTATTTCCAAAGCATTGGAAAAAGCAGAACCAGAATTGCGTGCAGCATTGAAGTCTGCAGGCTTCTTGACACGTGACAGCCGTGTTGTTGAACGTAAACACTACGGTTACCGCAAGGCACGTCGTTCTACACAGTTCTCTAAACGTTAATATCGTTTGGAACAGGAAAAAAATCCCCGTTTGGGGATTTTTTTATTATTGCTTTCATTTAAAAACATTGTATAATCACGAAGCAATTATAAATAATTAGGGGAAACATATGTTTAAAAAAGAAAAAATCAAAGATTTACACTATTCTGTTAACGGCGTAATTCCAGCCGCTGATTTGCAGGCTGCCGCTGATGAAATATTGTTGGAATATGGCAAAAAAGTTAAAATGCCTGGTTTCCGTGCTGGCAAAGTTCCATTATCTATCTTGCGTCAAAAATACAACGCATCTGCATACGGCGAAGCAATCGACAAATTGATGAATCAGGACTTGAACGATTATATCGCAGACAAGAAAATCCGTCTGGCTGGTGCACCAAAAGCAGATTTAGCAGGTTGGGAAATCGGCAAAGACGCTGAATATTCTTTGGATTTTGATATTTTACCAACATTACCTGAAATTGATTTGGAAAAAATCACTGTAACAAAAAAAGTTGCAGAATTGGACGAAAAAGAAGTTGATACAGCATTGGAAAACATCCGCAAAAGCCGCAGCGTTGCAGAAAAACAAGACGAAAAATACAAAGCCGCAAACGGCGACGTTGCTGTAATTGACTTTACAGGTTTTATCGGTGACGAAGCATTCGAAGGTGGGGCAGCAACAAAACACCATTTAATCTTGGGTTCTGGTTCTTTTATCCCAGGCTTCGAAGATCAAATTATCGGTCATAAAGTTGGCGACAAATTTGATGTAAACGTAAAATTCCCAGCAGATTATCATGCAGAAAACTTGGCTGGCAAAGACGCTCGTTTTGCAGTCGAAGTTCATGAAATCCGCAAACACATCTTGCCAGAATTAAATGACGAATTGGCAAAACAAGTCGGCCAAGAAACAGTTGATGCATTAAAAGAACACATCCGCAAAATCATCAACGAACAATACGTCGAAGCAGCACAACGCGACATGCGTAACGAATTATTAGACGTTTTGGCTGATAAAGTAAAATTAGAATTGCCAGAAACATTGGTCGAACAAGAATTCAATATGGCAAAATCTGAATTCGAACGTTCACACGCACACTGCCACGACGCAAAATGCGAACACAAATGGGATGAAAAAGCAGAACGCAAAGAAGCAGAACGCCGCGTAAAACTGGGCTTAATCTTGGCAGAATGGGGTACACAAAACAAAGTCGAAGTAACACGCGAAGACTTGCAACAAGCCATCTGGGCCGAAGCATCTCGTTATCCAGATCCAAAACAAGTATTTGAATTCTATAACAAGAATCAAAACGCATTGGCAATGTTGCGTGGCATGCTGTTCGAACGCAAAGCATTGGATGCAATGTTGACACATGTAAAAACAAAAGAAAAGAAAGTCAACGCAGACGACTTATTCAAACAAGCATCTGTAAAATAACAACAAACGCACCACACGGTGCGTTTTTTTGTTCAAAGGTTTACAAACATGAAAGCATATATAGATATTTTAAATAACTGTCTGAACAACGGCACAATGTCAGACAATCGCACAGGCATCAAAACATTACGTATTCCATGGGGTGCAACATTTGAACACGATATGTCAAATGGTTTTCCATTGGTAACCACCAAGAAAATGGGATTAAAAAACATTGCGACTGAACTTGAATTCTTTATCCATGGTATAACAGACAAAAAATGGCTGACCGACAGAAAGTGTCACATATGGGACGAATGGTCAAACCCAACCAAATGGCAACCAAAATACGAACAGGCCATCAAAGATAAACCTGCATTGTCTGAATCAGAAAAAACCGAACTAAAAAATCAAATTATGTCTGACGAGCGGGACTTGGGACCAATTTACGGTTGGCAATGGCGTCATTTTGGTGGCAAATACTTTTGGAATCCGGTGGCCCCACAAAAGAACTTTGAACCACAATATCCTGGCATTGACCAGTTAGCAAATGCAATAAACACAATAAAGAAAGATCCAAACAACCGTCGCATAATCGTAAACGCATGGAATCCTGTTGATCAACACCAAATGGCATTACCACCGTGTCATATTATGCACCAAGTCTTGGTACATAATAATAAATTGAATCTGATTTGGACACAACGTTCATGCGATATGTTCTTGGGTATTCCATATAATATCGCATCATACGCACTGTTATTGATGTTGTACGCCAAAGAAGCGGGCTTGCAACCAGGTGTATTGCGTGGGGAACTGCACGACGTTCATATTTATGAGAATCATATCAATCAGGCACGCGAACAAATCACACGCACACCATACAAACTGCCAACAGTTGAAATACCAGACGAAAACTGGCAGGGCATGTTAAATTGGCACGCAAACGACGGATTTAAGTTAAAAGACTACGTTTGTCACAAACGTTTACGTGGTGATGTTGCCAGATAAAGCCCCATAAAGGGGCTTTCTTTTCATTGACAACTACTGTTTTTACAGTACAATTTCCAAAAAACAAGGATAAAAGATGTTAATAAAAAACGATTTTTGTGATGGCTGCCCACAAAATTGCATGCTAAGTGCCGCTATTGTAGATAACGCTAATTGGACAATAACCACAAAACCAACCATTAATAACAAAATTTTATTCGGTTACTATGACGAACAAGATACATTCAAATTCACACCAGGATGCCAAGCCATTGTTAGACAAGAAAAAGATAACACAAACGTAGAAATAGCCTTAAACAGATCCAAAGAACAGGCAATCCAATATGCCAAATTATGTGCAAAAAAGTACTTGGACTGCACCAAAAGGGCAATATTTTTAAACAAGGAAATATCGTTACAATTACATAAATAAATTAGAATGATTCAAATAAAAAATCGGGAATCTCGTGGTTCCCGATTTATTTTTAGATGAATTATTATAATTTATTTACCCCTACATAGGTGGGAAACATTCGCCTGTACTTTCTGCACAACATGCCTGTTCGCCGTCTGGCAACAAGACAAAATCTTCACCTGTGCAACAACCATACATATCAGGTGGGTTGCCATCAGAACATGTTTCTTCTTCGGTAATAACTTCTTCAACATATTCCGTAACGATTTCTGGTTCCGCCATTTCAACGACAGGTGCAACTTCTTCAACCACAGTTTTTGTCACAACAGATTCAGTTTCATACTCTGGTGCGGCAACAAACATTTCATCTGATTTAGAAGCAGCACCATACGCCGGTTTCGAAGCCAAAATTTCTTCTTCCGTTGGTATTTCTGCTTTGTCTTCTACAGGTGCTTCTACCATTGGTCCAATAACAGGGCCCAATGTTTCCAATTCGATAAATGGACTTTCTGGTTCTGATTTCTTCTCTTCTACAACTTCAACCACAGGTTCCGGTTCCGCAACAGGTTCTGGTTCCGCGACTGGTTCTGTCACAGACACAGCTTCTGCCACAACCCCAGATTCAACCACAGGTTCTGTAACATCTACGGCAGTTGGTTCAATTTCTGGTATAACAACAGGTTCAACACTAACCGGTTCTACTTCTGATGTCTTAACCACTGATTCTGGTTCTACTGCTTCTGTTGTCGCTACTTCTTCAACAGCCACAGTTTCTGTCTTTGCCCCTAATTCTGGCACAGAATCATTTGCAGACTTCTGATAAACCCACAGTGTGAACACAGACAAAATAATCAAAATACCCAACAAGACATAGAATAACATTGTTGGTTTGGCACGTTCTGAAACACTGCCAACAGGTGCAACAGCTGCGGGTGCCTCATTAGTTATCGGTGATACAGGACGATATCCGGAATCCACAGGTGCAACTTCGACATCATCTGATTTATATTCAGGTCCAACAACAGGTTCCAAAACATCTTGAACAGGTTTTGTTTCATACGTCGAAGTCAACGAACTGTCTTCTTCAGACGATATTGGCGTAAACCCTTCAAAGATTGGAGTTGGTTCGATTTCCTCTTTTACTTCTACATTAACATCATCTGGCTGAAAATCTGTTGGCGGCGTAAAAGACAGCGGTTCAATCAAAGTTTCCTGTTCTTCCGTTTCAACCACTGGCATTTCTATTGGTTCAATCGGCATAACTGGCATAATTGGTGCCACAGGTTCTATTTCTTCAACATTATGCGTTTCCGCCACAGGTGCCACCGGTGTAACATTTTGTGTTACATTTATCACAGGCATAACAGGTTCTGGCGATACCACAGGCGTATTAAAATCAATTGGTTTAAACGCAATCTCTTCGTCGATAATATCTGGGTTTGTATCGAACAATGGTTTTACTTCTTCGTCGGCCATATTTTCTGCCTTTGGTTCTGGGATTATATTGTCTGTTATTTCTGCTGGCACAGGTGCAGATTTCGCCACCATCACTTCTGCCGGAGCAGGGCTAGCAGGCAAATTTATATTCAATTTATCAAGAATAGATTGTGCAAGTTCAATCTCTTCATCTGCTGCTGCCAAACGATGTTGTGCATTATTAAGACGTTTTTTTGCACGCTTTAATTTTTCATTAGTCGAATCAATCTGTGATTCAATACGTAAAATCTTAGCAGCCGATTGTTTTGTTGGCTCTTTACCAATTGAACGCTTTGCATCACTAAGTTTTTGACGCAATGTTTTAATACGTTCTTGCAGTTCTGAAATCTTTTCATTTGTTTTATCGATTGTTTCACGACTGCGACTGGCAGTTAATTCTGCTGCATCCAAACGTTCCTGTGCAGCACGTTTTGCAGCCACATTACGAAATTCAACCAACGCACGTAACGGTTCATTCAGAACAGCATCTGCCTCATACGCTTGGATTAATTCATCATACTGGGCCAATCCCGCGTATTCAATATCCAGTTTTTGATATTTATTATCTTTTTTTGGTCGAACAGTTTCCAGATCAACACCATAGTCGTTTTCCAGAATATCATCCCATTTACGATCGCCCACAGGATTTATAACCAACAAAACATTAGGTTTGATATCACTAATCAAAAAATCTATAACAAACACCAATTTGTTATCTGCATCATAATACGCACGGAAAGAATTACCTGCGATATTGTAATCGATTAATGTCAGCGGTTGAAAAAAAGTCTCTCTCTCGTTTGTCATTTACAAACCCCTGTTTTATTTCTTTTTTGGCGGTGCAAACTGATATGCCTGCTTGCAATGTTCATAGCAATACGGTTTACCCACAAAAACAGTTTCACCACAGAAATGAAAATGTTCAGAATCAGGATCGCCAATTGGCCAACGACACTGATTCGGCTTCAAATTCGCCATTTCCAACGAATGTTGAATAATACGTTGATGCACTGCCAAACTTTTTGCATCTGCCTTTGCAGTTGGCTTGCTTTTTTCTACCTTCTTTGCTGCTTCTTTGACAGGCGTATTTTTCTTGTCCGCAACAGCCTTTTTTACTGTTACCTTGGCTACTGGCTTTGCCACAGTCTTCTTTGTTGCCGACTTAACTGGCGTTTTCTTGGTTGCCGCAGTTGCAGTCTTTTTTGATTCTGATGCCTTGGCCACTGTCTTTTTTGCTGCAGACTTCTTTTGTTCAGTATCAGTTGCAGCTAAATTGGCCCCCGCCTTGGCGTTCCAGCCCATTCTGTTCAACTTACCAACAATTGCATTTTTTGACATCCCCAAACGTTTACCAATTTCCGATGTAGATAAACCTTTGCCAGTCAATGCTTTTAACTTTTTTAATGTTGCGTTATCCCAACCTTTGCTCATTTTACAAAACCCTTAGATTACATTATAATAAGATTGTAACACATTTCCGATTCGAAACGCAAGGGAGAAAAACATGATTTCATACATCTTTTTCATTATTTTACTGGCATTGGCGGCATTTTTGGCTATTAAAATATCAATTGCCGACCTGCGTCGCAGAATTATACCCGATGCATACCTGTTTCCTTTAATGTTAATCGGTCTGATATTAATATCTTTCTATACGTTTCCAATCAGCCTTCATAACGCAGTTGTTGGGGCGACTTTTGGTTATCTGATGGCACTAATCACAGGCATTATTTTTGAAAAAGCCCTGGCAAAAAACAGCAACATATTACAATCACCAATCGGGATGGGGGACATTAAATTAATGGCTGTTGGCGGATTATGGCTTGGCATGAACGGACTGGGCATTGCACTGATTATCGCATGCATTATTGGTGCAATATGGGCCAAGAATAAAAAACAGAAATATATCCCATTTGCACCTTTCTTTTTATTCGGGGGATTTTTGTCTTTTCTTACAAATTTATTTTTGTTATAATCACTTTAACAGGGAACTGGAAGTGAGAATTATATTAAGGCATTTTCTGTGTATTTTTGCGGCTTTGGCGGTCTTTTATACAACCGCCCATGCATCTACACCGTTTTCAAAATATGGTGTAATTCAGAACGTACAAAATTATTCCACTAATCCATATTGGAATTCCGATTCGCCATATAATAATCGTATGCCACAGCCGGTATACGCAACTGGCCCTGATGTCACAACAGATGAATGTCAACGAATTGTAACCAGTTTGGTAACTGTCCAGTGTATGAATGCAAACAACTGTATCGACACACAACTTAGCGATATCAGACCTGCGATAATATTGCAATTGTCACGCATGACTGGTGGCAATTATGCAACCGCATGTGCTGGATACTTGGACAGCATATTTAACGAATATGTTTCACAGTACGCAAATGCTGCACCAAAGGGCGTTGCAACCAGCTTTCCAACGGCCAGCGTTCCAAATCCAAATACCGAAGAAAATCAAATTCAAATACAAAACCCATTTGCACCCAAAGTGCCTGATTGGGCAACCGAAATGCAAGAGCGAAAGCAAGAACTACAGAACCTGCAAACACAAACAGGTTCAAACAATTACGGTGTAAAATCTGCGGCGTTTCCAACAACATACGCAGATTTATCTTTTTCTGAACGTTTAGAAAACACACAGAAAGGATATGAACCATTTAAAGATATGAAGGCATATCGTTCAATGGATATCGAAAGCCAAGAAGAATATTTAGCCAGAATAGAAAAAGAAAATAATTCCAACGGAACAAATAACAACAATTCATCTGAAATCAACCGCGAAGAAATGATGAAGAAAATTGTTGCCGTATTAAAAGAAGCCAAGAAATGAAATTCATAAGAAACATTTTATTCTTTATTTGTGCAACATTTTGTTGCATTGGTGCTTCTGTTGCGGCCATTTCATCAGAATGTGAAAAATATACAGACTGTGACATGCTGGTTGCATGTGAACTAACACTTCAGATTGAAAACGCCATTGCAGGACTTGCAACCGATTACGAAGGTGCTGTTGCAAATGCTGCAAATTATCTTACTGCATGTGCAAATTACCCAGACAGTTTTAAAAATAATATTGATGCTGTAATTCATGAAAACCCACAAATCAAATTAACGATTAATTGGGACAATGTACGCAAAAGAATGCGTAATGGGGAACAAGCAAACTTTGATGATTCTGATTTAGAACTGGTTAATTTGATTGTCGATATTTTTGGACCAGACACCCAGGCACAAAAGATATTCTTTACCGCATTGGCAACAGCATACGTCAACGCAGATAAAATTGATCCATCTGTATTATTGGACGATGCGTTTGTACTGGATTTTTTAAGTCAAGGCGACAATTTAAACAAATATAAATCTGCGTTAGTTACATTAACTGGCGAAACATTTGATTCAGACATGGGAATTGATGTTTCTTGGGATGACATCTTGATTGCTATATCTGAAATTATGGACCAAGCAGACAAAAAAATGGGTGCAATCGTTTGTGAAAACAACCGTTCTATTCAGATGGGCATTGATATTGCCGGGTGGGCCGTGGCAATTGTTGCAGCAGTCGCTACATTTTATACAGGCGGTGCCGGCGGGGCAGGTGTTGTTGCGGGTAAAGCAGCCATAGGCACAGGGTTAAAAGCCGCCGCCAAAGGATTAGCCAAGGTAGGGGCCAAAGGTGCAGCAAAAAAATTAAGCAAGACGGGTGGCAAACAACTGGCCAAAGCCGCACTAAAAAAAGGTTTTTCAAATCGACAAGCAATCAGAATCGCACAGTCAACTCTCAAATCTAAAGGACTTTTACGGGCTGCAACAAAAACTTTCAAAAAAGAAATTGGCAAAAATCTTGGTAAAAAGTGGACCAAGGCTGCCGTTGCAAACGCTGTTGTTTACAATGTTGGCCGTGGTGTTGCCAAGAACACAGCCGTTTCACCAAGCACCATTTACAGCCTTGTCGGCAGTGATTTAGACAAAGAATTTGTTAACTGCCAAGACTTGGATCATAATGACGGGTGCTATTCCGTATGTGGCGATGGAATTGAAAACGATTATTTAAATCGTCATGTCTTTAAACCTATGTTTGGCAAATCTGTTTGTGTCGCCGAAGATGATTTCGCACTATACGAATTAAATCCAGACGGTTCACGTGGAAAGTTAATGATATTCGATGCAAACAAATATAACGAGATGCTAAACCGTATCAAACAGCATGTTGTTAACAAAAGTGACAGCAAAAAATTTGGTTGCGATTGGAATGAAGATGATATTGATATGTATTTCGGTACATTTATATATGACCCAGACACACTGGAAATATCCGAAGAAGGAATGTTAATTCATGACGCAATCCGTATTGATGATTAATAACAAGAGATAGAACATGCTTAAACTATTAATATTGGCACTTGTATCTTTGCCAGTGCAGGTATTCGCAGATAATACACAAACAAAAGCCTGCACATCATGTTCATCTTGTGCATTTGCCCAACAACTGGCAGCGACGGCCAAAACAGTCAACGAAACAGATTCCGAAGACATCATCGAAAAATGGATATACGCTGCTTTTACCGACAAAGCAGCCCTGGAAAAAGTCTTAACATGTCCTGAAGTCGCATCTGTTGCAGAAGATGAAACAATAACATTTGAACCTGTCAAATACACATTCCCATTGGGGCGTGAAGTCGTTGTAAATTACGAAACACAACCCAAGATTTTAAAGCAACGCATATCTTTGGCAAACAAACGTGACCTGCCACCATCTGACCCATCTGCACGAGTAGGTGAATTGGGCGACGATGCAATATGGACCAATACAGACCCAGCATGGTACGCAATTATGGTTGTTGAAAATGGTGCGTTACGTGAATTTGCAGGCCCCGACAAAAACAATACAATATCACTGCAATATATTCTGGATAATATTGATAACATGTATCCAAATGCATTTACCAATGGTGGCAGATGTACCAGTCGCAGTGCTTTGGCCGAAGACTACTGTGCAATCAACAGGGCAGTACGTAATACAGTTGACGTCAAAGGCGATACAAACGACTACTATGTTGCTGGCGACATAAATTTGGCATGGATTGGATATGCAGAAATCGCACTGGATGTTGTAATAACCGTTGTAACAATGGGTGGGGGTGCCATCGTATCTGGTGCCGCAAAATCCGCCCGTGCATCACGTGCATTAAAAGGCATGGCAACCAACCTGAAAGCCCTAAAAAAATTAGACACAGTCCAAGATTATATGAAACACGTTGCAAAAATCGCAAAGTTAAATGACGAAATTAAAGCACTGGACAAAGTCAAAGACGCAGCAAAAATCGCTGATAAAACAAAAGAATTAGATAAATTAAAAGACGGTGTAAAAAATCTAGAAAAACTTGATGATGTAAAAAAGTACAAAGAAACCGCTGAAACATTTACAGAATTAAACAAATACCGCAAAACGCTAAAAGGCTTTAAAGCAATCAAACAACGTGGCAATGTTATTGCACGTGGCGTAAAAATCGCCAAAAGCGGCAAGGCTGCAATGGGCGGAACAAAACTGATTGACAAAGGGGCAAAACTTGGCCGTGCCAGCAAAATGTCCGCACGTGTAAATGACTGGTTATTCCATTCAACTATGAAACACGCCGCCAGATTGGGTAAAATGGAAACTATTGGCGGTGCAATCTATGGCGGATTACAATTCATCGGCGGCTTAGCATACGACTTCACAGAAACCAGCACTGGCGATTTTACAAACGACATAGAATTTAAACCACTATTGTTATTGTCTGCCGACGACCTAGAAGGCGGACAAGCAGATAAAATCAACTATGGTATGTGGTTAATGTGGGCAGGCGATTCAACCAGTCCCGCAGATGACGATGCCGCATATCTGCAGGCGATGGACTTTGCAGCAAAATTCCATGAAGATTTAATGGAAGAACAAAACGATTCTAACAGTCCTTGTAATGTTGACATATATGTTGTCAAACCAATCATTAAAAACCCAGGCTCAGATAACCCAGAACTGTATTATCTGATTATGAACGACGAACCATGGACAACAGCGAACTAAACCAATCCATAGATTCCCATTGTATTTTATAAATGTTTTTCTTATAATAAATACAACAACAGGCAAGGGGACAAAATATGAAAAAAATATTATTATCCACAGTCGCAATTTTACTAACAATCGGATCTGCTAACGCATATCAAGTTTTATCATCCAAGGAACTGGGTAAAAACGACGCAAAAAATCAAAACATTGTTGTTAAATGCACTACAGATTCTGGCAAGGTATCTAATCAGACTTGTTCATTACGCAGATATGCAAAATGTTCTGGTGTCGGCAACAATAAACGTTGCAACGGTTGGCAACCATGGCGTGATTTACGCAATCCAAACACAGAACACAGCAGTTGGCAATCTGCAGCATCTTCATGTTGCCGTGCCAAGGGATTAAGATAATAAAAAAAACACCCATTTGGGTGTTTTTTTATAAAAAGAATTAACTTATTCAATCCACATTAATGCACGACCTTCTGGTGCGGGGGTTTTCGGTTTTTCCAACGCAACAGTATTTGACATCTTATCAACGTATGTAACAGAAGAAACCTTTTGTGATGCAACAGGTGTAACAGACGTTTCAGCGAACGCAGCCCCAACAAACAAACAAAAAATTCCAACAACGAAAAAACGCATATTCTTTCTCCTTGAACTTATATCAATACTATACCATAAAACCAACATCGTTTCCAACAAAAAAGACATCCACTGATGTCTTTTATTTTAAAATCTCTGATGCAACCAAAGACGCTGCACCACCACCCGGCTTACGCCACAAATCATCCGCACTTTTCAATGCATCTATCATTTTTTTACGCTTTGATGGTATTGTTAATTGCTGTACTGCATCCAACACAGATTCAGCATTTGCATCCCCACCCAAACATTCTGGATACACAGAACGATTTAATAAAATATTTACCAAAGACACCCATTTAACGTGTATCAGTCTACGACCAATCCATGTTGTTATCGGATTCATTTTATACACCACAACCGTTGGAACGTGTAACATCGCCAATTCTGCAGAAACGGTACCACTGGCAGCAACAGCAATATATGTTTTTGTATATAAATCATATCTGTCCACAGACGACACCAACACCGGTTTCACAGGCCATTTTTTGATTTCTTGTTCTACATATTTTACCGTTGTTTCAACCGTCGGTATTACAAACTTGTACTTACTGTATCCGTTACGTACCAACCTATCAACAACATCACGCATCAATGGCAACAGTTTTTTTACTTCACTCATCCTGCTGCCTGGTATTAATGTAATTATTTTTTCTGTTTGTTTTGCAGCACGCATACCGATTAAGCCATCTGCAATCGGATGTCCAATCGCCACCGTATCCAAACCATATTTCGTAAAATAAGGTATTTCAAAATCAAAAAAAGCATATAATTTATCGAATAATTTTGCGTATTTTTTTGCACGACCAGAACGCCATGCCCAAACCTGGGGTGCAACAACATGATGAAAACACAATCCCTGTGCGATTAATTTTTTGCCTGCATCACTTTTGCGGATTTGTTTAATAACACTTTTTGCAAAACCCGGCGAATCAATTGTCAGAACTAAATCAGGTTTATATTCCAGTATTGCATCAACAGTCTGTTTAATACGTCCTGTCAGTGTTTTTGCATGTACCAAAACCTCTATAATTCCCATAACAGACAAGTCAGACATTGGAAACAAGGATTTCAATCCAGCACGTTGCATATTTTCGCCCCCAATACCGACAAATTCTGCCGATTTGGCATGGGACATAATATGTCCCCCCAGAACATCCCCAGAAACTTCACCTGCAATTATAAAAATACGCTTTTTTTTATTCTGCATTCTTTGCACTGCCAATTCCACGTTTTGAACGGTTTTCGATAAAGTCAATTGCGTCCATCGCATACTTATTATTTTTTACTTCCTTGCGAACCTTGGCCAAGCGTTCTGCAACAGTCCCTTCGTCAGAACGGAATACTGCAGAATACACAGAATGAATTGCGTGCATATCTTCGTTTGAAAATCCATGACGCATCAATCCAACACGATTAATCGTACGATACACTGCACGTGCACCATCATAAATCGCATACGGCAGCACATCATTACCAACCCCAGACATACCACCAACAAACGCATTACGTCCAATACGTGCAAATTGCAATACCATTGCACCGCCAGACAGAATTGCAAAATCTTCTACTTCTACGTGACCAGCAACTTGAACCAAGTTAGACATAACAACACTGTTACCAATTTTACAGTCGTGTCCAACGTGTGCATTTACCATAATCTGGCAATCATCTCCAATAACGGTACCATCTGATGCAGGTGTTCCAGAATGAATAGTTACATATTCACGAATTTTACATCTTTTACCAATTCGCAAGCCTGTCATTGTTGCTTCATCTTGCCATTTTAAATCCTGACTCATTACACCCAGAACGGCAAAAGGGTACACAATAGAATCATCACCAATAGATGTTTTTCCGTCAATAACAACATGTGAAATCAGTTCGACACGGTCGCCCAATACAACATTTGCACCGACAATGCAGTATGGACCAATTTTACAGTCAGCACCCAGTTTGGCACCTTCATGAATAATTGCTGTTGGATGTATTTGCATATTACTTCTCGCTTTATTTAATTAATAACACTGAAAATAATACCTTATTACAACCAAAAATGGTATTAAAGAAATATAACAAATTATAACAATGCCTTGAATTGATTCCAGAATTTAACATTTGATGTATTCATCCAATAAATCAAGCCCATCGAACTTATCACAGGCATTACAGTAATAACGCCAAAACTAATCAGTGAAATCGCAAACAGTTTATATCCTAAATCAACCATAGAATCTTGTGCGTGCAAAACAGACATCGCAAATACAATCGCCCACACAACCAATGCACCAATAAACACAGGCACCGCTTCGGTCAGCAAGAACAATGAAACAGCCAACAAACCAACGACACGTCCCAGCCACTTCAACTTTACAAACAAAGATTTATTTATCTTGCCTGCAGACTTTACATTTGTTGCGACAACGGCACCAACCGCACTGACACCAAACACCAACACAGCCAACAAATGAATAACTGTCAAATTCCCAAGTTGTCCAAATCTAAAAAATTCCGGCTGCATAATTATTGCCAAGACAGCCATCATCATAACCAAGACGCTGCCACCCATTGGTCGCATTTCACCACCTGCGAAACGTCCAAACAACGCACCAAACACAAATGCAGATATCTGTAATACAGGTCCCCACCATACATGCACATCAGACAAACCAATCAACACGAACACCGCAGCAACCAGCAACCACTGTTTCCATCCCATGTGGGGCAGGGGCTGTTTTCGTACATACGACGACACAAACAGCGAAGACAAAAACACAATAACCGCTGTAACCATCGGCAGCACAGATAAATTATCACGCAAAACAGCATAATTACCGCCGAACATAACAATCCATACAAGCACAAATCCAACAGTCCACACAGAAACCTTTGATAACAGATTTTCGCGATTCCAACCGATACGTGCAATAAAATCATTTCCATACAATCGCACCATAAAAAACAAAGGCAACATTAAAAATGCCCACCATAAAAATGCAGGTCCAACTAATGCAGCATTATTAAATGCACTTAACGCACTTTGTACAACTGTGAATTCGTTCAACATAAACTTGCCTTTTGTTTTTTACGGTTTATTATAAGTAGATATGAGTACAAAACAAGAAATTTTTACCCTGATGGGTGGTCGCGTAAAAATGCACCGCAGTTTTTATAATCCGACATCTGATGCGGTATGGCTGGCTGCATTTGCACCATGTAACGTTAAAACCGTTCTTGATGTTGGCATTGGCACAGGTGGCGTATCACTATGCTTACTGGCGAACAATCCAAACGCACAAATTGTTGGCATTGATAATTCGCCTGAAATGCTGCAAGAATGTCATAAAAACATATTATTAAACGACAAAGAAATTGAATTAATCAAAGAAGATATTTTAAATTGGCGTACAGACCGTACATTTGACCTGGTTATTACAAACCCGCCATACTTCACAGGCACACCCGCACGCCATAACGCACACCATAATGTTGATTTAGGTCGCTGGGTTGCACGTTGCATGGCCAGACTGCGTCCGATGGGTACATTTTGCATCATCACGGACGCAACCACTATCGCGACTGTACTGCCAGAAATGACAAAAAAACTGGCAGACATAAATATATTTCCATTATTTGGTGCAAAAAACACTGCAGAACGTGTCTTAATTTCTGGCCGTTTGGGCACACGTGGCACCAGCAAGATACATCGTGGTCTGCCCATGAATTACGAGCCAATTTTACGTGACGGCTTGACTATTGCGGATGCGTTGTCTAAAATACCCCAGACATGTTAAACTTTATAACACGATATTTTACATCTTTATGGGCGTTTATTACATCGCCTTTTCGTGCTGTATGGCGTATAATTTCACGCATATTTCCGCCACGTCAATTTACTGTTATGGACACACCGAACGGCAATGTTTATTCTTATGAACAAAGCAGTTTTTGGCGGTTTACACGCTTTTGTGGCAAAGTTGGATTGTTTTTGTGGGCTGCATGGTCGACATATGTTTTTGTATATCATCGTCCATTATTACAAATGCGTACCCAGCAACTGGAACAGGTACGCGACACACACAATCGTCACATGACAGATTTACAGACATATTTGGCAAAATATACATCTTTGGCACGTGAAATTAATATTATTGACGACAAAATTTTAAACGCCAAAGACAAATCTGACAAAGATAAAGAAGCATTAATGAACAGTCGCAGCAAGACATGGGGCGAACTGGAATTTTTACGCACACGTATTGTTGAAATGTTAAAAGACGAAGATTATGCCCCAGAATATACAAAAATGTCTGAATTGTCCGCAGAATACGAATTAACCCGTGCAGAAAACGAAGAATTAAAAAAGCGTAACACCCTGATGCTGGAATCCATGTTACAAATCGCCGAAGCAGACAATATCATCGTAGATACAGTCAGCGGATTAACAAAAACAAATACCGAAGAACTGCAAAAAAGCATAAAACAGATAAACGGAACATTGGCAACACTGGGACTGAACGAAAAGACGCTTATCAGAAACGTGAACAAATATTCCAGTCCATTGGTTGGTTCTGCATTTACACCTGTTGAATTCAACAAAGATTTAGATGAAAAATATCAAAAGTTAGCAGACGGTTTGGAACGCTGGAACGGTCTGCGTCGTTTAAACGATGTTTTACCACTGGGCAAACCAGTCAAAGCCAGAATCACATCTAATTACGGGACACGCAAAGATCCATTTACTGGCAAACCAAAAAAACACCGTGGCATTGATTTTGCAGGCAAAATTGGCACAGAATTGATGGCTGTTGCACCGGGTCGCGTTGTATCTGCGGGCGAACGTGTTGGATACGGCACAACAGTTGAAATAGATCATGGACTTGGGTTTACAACATTGTACGCACACTTGTCCCAAATAAACGTTTCACGTGGGGATTGGGTACGTCCCGGCACAGTAATCGGTTTGGCAGGATCATCTGGACGTTCAACAGGTCCACACTTGCACTATGAAATCAGATACAAGGGTGCACCATTTGATCCAACAAAATTTGTACAAGGGGAAAAATAAAATGCTGGCATTTACAAACGCATCAGAAAAACAATCACCAACCGTTATTGGTGCAGGTTGCAAGGTTACAGGCGACATTAAAACAGACCATAACGTCCAAATCCATGGCGAAGTAGTGGGCAACATAACAGCTGAAACAGTTGTTATTGGTCGCGGTGGCATTGTTATTGGCGACATAAACACACCTGTATTATTTTTGCATGGCACATTGGACGGTTCTGCAACAGTGAACACAGCAAACGTATTCAACGCTGCAAAAATGACTGGCACATTGGCATACAAAACATTAAATATCACAGGCAACACAGGTCTGGATTGTAAATTGTCAAAAAGAAAGGAAGATACCAAAGGAAAAACAAATGAATAAAAATATATCAAAAGTTTTTATTGCAGCCGATCATCGTGGTGTTGGTCTGAAATTATATTTGATTGAAATGTTGGCGGCTGCCGGGTACAACACTGTAAATCTGGGCGTTGACGATCCGAACACATCTGTTGATTATCCAGACGTTGCAGCGACACTGGCCGACGCAATGTTGGACGAACCAAACGCCCGTGGAATAATTATTTGTGGCACTGGGGCGGGGGTTATGATTGCAGCGAACAGATACAAACACATTCGTGCATCACGTTGCAACACACCGAACCAGGCACGTGACGACCGCTTTCATGATGACACAAACGTACTGGCATTGGCCGCAGACGACATTGACATCGAAGTTGCGTTTTTATGCGTTCAAACATTTTTGGAATCCCCATTTGATGATTCTGAACGCCGCGTCAGACGCGTTCAAAAAATTTCTTAAAAAAAATCCCCCAAACGGGGGATTTTTTTATTCTTTTACTTTGTCATTGTGGGCACATCGACAACAAAGACGAACAACCAACAACGTACCACGCGGCACCAAATTCTAATTTGTTGCCGCGTGCGGTTTACGGCCTGACGCTGTCAGGCAGCCCATAACAAAAACTGCGTTTTTGCCATGGGACCCTTTTCCGGCACATCATTTGCCGACCGACCCGAACAGCCCAGACCGCAAAGCGGC
>JAZRGB010000025.1:0-4176 GCA_045643965.1 Candidatus Enterousia sp.
TACGGCGTATTCACGCCATATACGGGGGAGAAGTAATATGAAAAATATCTTTAAAATTGGTTTAATGTCACGTTTCGTGATGCTGTTTTTATTTATGCTTGGATTGAATACAGCACTGTCCACCCCTGCCCTGGCTGCTGGCGATTCTTATGAAATTGATTTTTATTGTCAGGATGGAAGTATGGCGTCCATGGCGTTATTAGAAGAAGACTTTGTATGCAGTGACATATCTGTTCCAACAACATGTGATGGAAAAACAGTGGAAACTTGGAAAGACCCTAATCACCCCAGCGAAGGTGTAAGAATTGGACCAAACGATGTATGTGACTATGTAAAATATATAATAGGTGATTATGGTGAAGGATTTGTTTATTTAAAGCCTGATACTTATGCGGCCTCAACATTTACTGTTGAATATTGTATGCCTTTTTCACATACCCAGGCAGATTTTGATAGATGCGTGCTGAATGGTGATTGTGATGTTTGTGATCCAATAACAATTGATTCAACAAAGTGTCCAAATCGTTCGTCATCTTTTGATAATTCATCATATACAGGCGGTGCTGAAAAATTTTATGTGCCTGCATTAGATACGAAAGTTGTTGCCTCTGATATAACACTATGCGAATTATTGTATGCAATTAATGAAAGTGGAAATTCTGACCACAGACTTATTCAATCGGATTGGTCAGATTATTCAACTGGTGAATCTGTGCCGACCGGATATAAACGTGTTAAGTTTTATACCAATTCAAACGCCTATGTCACAGAACGTGATTATTATATGGGTGAATATGCGGGTAATTTGCCGACTGCGTCTGAATTGGGGTTGTCGGCTGTGTCAGGCAAGGATTTTGTTGGTTGGACATTAAAAGGTGAAAATTGCAATATTAATTTTGGGATTATTGATACAAACAGCGTGATTGTAGAGGCGTTGTCGGCATGTTCTTCGACTGTCTTTACTGCAACTGCGGCATACGCAGATAAAGTAAAGATTACTTTTGATAAGGGTTCTGGGGTTACTGGTTCGGATCCAACATATACATGTAATATGAAATCATGTGTGCTGCCACAAAATACATTTACAAAGACGGGTTATAAATTTACAAAATGGTTGGTTGAAGACAGTGGCACGTATATGCCATCAAATTATTATGTTAATGCGGGTACAAATATTGTAAATAAATTTGGAGAAAGCCAACCTAATGTTGGTATTACATTGACACCACAGTGGGAAGAAGCCTGTAATGCGATTACGATTAAGGGTTCAACACGTGGTGGTTCTGGGTCCTATACAATCTATAAAAAGTCTGGTTCCAGCACGGTTTATTCTAATTCTTCTTGTACGACAAAGTTAACCAGCGTGCCAAGTGAATTGAAAACATCGCTGACCAAAACAAATGCAATGTTTGCCGGCACAACAAATGACTGTATCAAGGCCGAAGAAAATGTTCTGGATGCAGTTAATTTAACATTTAATACCGCTTCTTCGTGTAATGTAACAGGTGCAACAACATGGGATGCCAGATTCTATTGTAATGGATATTATCGTGGAAGTGGAAAAAATATTACTGGTGCATGTACACCAAGTGGCGTAAATATTGTCTATATGAAAGATAATACGCTGAGCAGTGCAGTCGAAACCCAATATTGCGAACATGGCGGTGGGTGTTATCCATATGAAATAAAAGATTTGTATGGTGTAAAAGAAGGATATGTTGCTGGATTTTATTTGTATGACTGTTTGTCGGGGAGTTATGGTGGCAATATATGTGATGGACATAACAATAATCCTGTAGAAGGTGCCATATACGAAACAGACAGTTTGTTGACCATTGTAGATGCGTATATAAAATCTTATCTGGAAGATAATCCAGCAAGAGATATTGTGTATGGTGATACAACATTGAATATAGCATTGTATCCATATTATACAGCAGTTACAAATAAGTTGAAAATTTATACAAATGCATCTGATTCTTCGCCTTTCTCAACAACGGATTGTCCGTATGCTTCAACGGCCGCAAAGTGTAATCCAGAAAGTGCCCGTCCAAGTAAAAAAGGATACACCCTGTTGGGATATTGCCGTGGTAAAAATAATAGTTGCAGCGATATGATTCCTGTTGGGGATGACAGTATCTCTACATTGGCCACAGGCAGTGTTACAATCGAATTGACTGCTGTATGGGATTTGAATATTTACAAGGTTAATTTGGACTCTAACTATTATGCAAGTGCGTCTGCATCTGCATCTGGTAAAGTTTCTTTGTCATCACCGACAGTTATCTTTGAAAAATATGGTACCGGTTGGTATTCTGATCAAAATGCAACAACCGCATTTACAAAGTTAACTAAGTTGCCAAAATACAGCACGTATGTATTCCAAGGTTTCTATACTGCAAAAGCTGGAACTGGTACACGTATTATCGATCAGGCTGGTAATTTGGTTGCAGCAAATACAGTGTATGATACTGCTGGGGCGACAACTAACAAAGCCGCGTATGCAAAATATGCTGCGTGTACATGTACCAAGGGAACAAATGTTTCTGCATGTACAGTTGCCAGTACAAATGATTCAAACCAATGTGTTTACAATGTGACATGTGCGTCTGGTTATACAAACGCTTCAAATGTTGGGGCAGCTGGTGTTGCAAATAACACTATGAATTGTGGAACTGCTGCAACATATACTATTACTTTTGATGCAAATGGTGGTTCTGGGGGACAATCTGGTACTAAATCTGTAACATACGCGGCGGCGTTACCAACAATCAGTACAACAAAACCAACAAAGACAGGTTATACGTTTGCTGGTTGGTACGATCATGCAACAGCGGGTAAACAGTACTATGATGAAAATGGTACAGCAAAAGTTTCGGCGTACGATAAAACATCAAATACAACCTTGTATGCACATTGGACAGCAAATACATATACGATTGTTTTGTTTAAAAATGATGGCACAATAACGTCCACAACAACTTCTGTTACGTTTGGTGGCCAGATACCTGCATCTGTAACAGTACCAACACGTACAGGTTATAATTTTAAAGGATATTACACAACTGAATCCGCCGCCGGGGTGCAGTATTATGACAATACTGGTGCACGTGTGTACACCAACAAATGGGCGATTGCAAGTGGTACAAATCTTTACGCACACTGGACTCCAATAGAATATACATGTGGTGGTGGGGATTATTTGCCTGCAAAAGCAACGTCTTGTGCGGATTGTTTGTCTGGACATTATTGTCCAGGTGGTACGTATTCGTTTAATGAGACGTCAGACCAAGGTATTGGTGTTTGCCCAATTGGTACATTTGATACACATACAATGGACAGTTGTACCCCATGTGGTCGTGGTACAACCAACACCAACGATAATCGCACTACTTGTATCGCGTGCCCAAATACAAACAATGGTGTTGAATCATGGCAACAGACCAGTTGGTCTGCTGATACAGGTATGGTCGGTTTGTGTACGATTACGGCATGTAAGACTGGATATACTTTCTCTGGTGCTGGGGAAAATACAAAATGTACTGCAAATACATATACTGTGACACTTAATGTAAATGGTGGTACTGGCGGTTCACCAGCCAGTGTTACTGCAACCTATGACAGTGATATGCCAAAATTAACATCTGTGCCAACACGTGCACATTATACGTTGGCCGGCTATTATGATGCCCAAAGCGGTGGAAACAAGTATTATAATGCAGATGGTACATCAGCAAAAGTATGGGATAAAACATCAAATACGACATTGTATGCACATTGGACACCAAATATATATACAATAACTTTGGTTTCTTTCCCAGAATCTAGCAGTATTGTCAAAGTTAATACGACCGATGCAAATCCAAATAAACTGTATGTAAAGTATGGTGTTGATGTTTGTTCTGATGAACGGTGCCGTACATCTGTATCAAAAATTACCCCACCAACAAATGACGCGGCCGCATTTACTGGATTCTATACGACAGAAGCCGGAACAGGTACTGCGTTGATTACAGCAGACGGTTCATTCAATGCAACTACATTTAAAAATGCAACAACGAATTCAACATTGTATGCAGGATGGACAACAAAAATTACAACATGTCCTGCGGGTAAATATTTGCCAAAAGGCAGTAATACATGTGCGTCATGTTTGGCAGGTTATTATTGTGAAGG
>JAZRGB010000026.1:0-21463 GCA_045643965.1 Candidatus Enterousia sp.
TCATCTTTTTTAATTTCTTAGCGTTGGCTGGGAAAGGTGTAGAAATTTTCTTGCAAATTGTAATAAGTTTGTTACAATTGTAAAAAAAAATAGAGGAAAATATGTCTGTTAAAGATAAATTTGACCAGGCAGTTCAAAAAGTAAAAAAACGCAAACAAGAGCGTAGAGAACGTAGACTGGATGCATTGGAAGATAGTCTTATAGGAGATATTGCCTCTTGGATTCGGATGATTTTTGGTAATCCGGGTTCTCGTAGTTTAAGATAGTTTTGAACGGACAATTGTTCAAAGCAGAAAATAAATCCTGTGGTTCTGATGTTAAATTGGGTCATGGGGGTCTCAAGAAAAATCCCACTCGGCAGAGCAGGGCAGAAACACAAAGGAGTAATCGATGAGACATATGAAAGCAGGTCGTACATTTAATCGCGACACAAATGCACGCAAGGCCTTGTTTATTGGTCTGGCAAAAAACTTGATTGAAAAAGAACAGATTAAAACAACTTTGCCAAAGGCAAAAGATTTACGCAGTGTCGTTGAAAAACTGATTACTCGTGCCAAGGTTGATACTGTTGCAAACCGTCGTTTGACAGCATCAGAATTGGGTAATTCTTCTGCTGCAACTGTTAAAAAGTTGTTTGATGTTTTGGGTAAACGTTATGCAAACCGCCCAGGTGGTTATACACGCGTTTTAAAAGCGGGTTTCCGTTATGGTGACGCAGCACCAATGGCAATCATTGAATTGGTTGATCGCGATGTTGATGCAAAAAAAGCATCTGCACCAGTTGTAGAAGCGGAACCAGTTGCTGAAACAGCAGAACAAGCAGAATAATTGCAGATATGTAATTTAAAAAAAATCCCCCGTTTGGGGGATTTTTTATTGTTAAATTTATAAAAATCACTTTCAATATTTTCTGTAATATGATAAAATTAAACAAAATGGAAGGGATATTTTATGAAAAAAGTACTGTTTTTATCGTTCGCTTTGCTGTCTGTAATGCTTGATGGGACTGTGTTTGCGGCACCTGCGGCACGTGGTGGTCGTGCGACTGCTGGACGTACAACTGGTGGTGCTGCTGCGACGACCAGTGCACCAAAAACAATGTCTGCCCGTGCGGCAACTGGGGCGAAAACAGCACCAAAAACAGGGGCGGCTGCGGCAACGGCCGGTAAAACAGCGGGTCGAACAACTGGAACACGTGGTGGTACATCTGCGTCAACAGGTGCATCTGCACCAAAGGCACCAACTGTTTCTGCACGTGCAGCAACAACACAAAAGGTTGTTGGCACAGGGACCAAGGTTTCTGGTGCGGCCAAGAATATTGTTGTCAGTGAAGAATGTCAGGCAAAATACGAAGGTTGTATGGACGCGTTCTGTATGATTGACAATGACAGCGGTGGCAGATGTGTTTGCAGTGATAAAAATGCAGAACTGGATGCGATTTTTGCAGAAATTGAAAAGTTGGATGAACAGTCCTATCAAATGGCAACATTTGGTGTTGAAAAACTGGAAATGGGTACTGCGGCTGATGATGTTATTGCTGCTGCGAATGCGGCTGCAAATTCTTTGAATAAAAAAGAAGATGCGGAAGGGGCAAAGAAAAAAGCCAGAAAAGCACTTGATTTGTCTATGTGGGATGCAACGGCAGATTTAGAAGAAGAGGAAGATGTTTTTGCGGGGTCTTCGTCAAGTATGGATTCTTTGGATGGTAAAGAAGGTGATGCGTTGCACAAGGCGGCGGCTGCATTGTGTAAAGCACAAATTCCAGAATGTGCCAAAGATATTAATATGTTGCAGTTAATGTATGGTCAGAAAATTAAATCAGACTGTACGGCGTATGAAAACGTTCTGAAACAAAAGAAAACACAAAGTTCTCAAAAGTTACAGGCTGCAGAACGTGCGTTGCGTGAAACAGCATTGGAACAGTATCAAAATGCAAACAAGTATGATTTGGGTCAGTGTACAATAAAATTCAAAGAATGTATGCAGACAACAGCAGGTTGTGGTGATGACTTCTCTAAGTGTGCGACCACATCTGCAATGGATGCAACAAATACCAAGAAATCTACATCAAAGAAAACAAAGAATTATTTTATCCAAGGTGCAGCAACTACGATTGAAATTTCTGCTTCTACGTATGATGCACTGATTGCAAAAAAGCCGCTTTGCGAATCGGTTACAAAACAATGTACCAAGGTTGCAGGTCAGGTTTGGGATACTTTCTTAAAGGAAGTTGCACCACAGTTGAAATCGGCTGAAATCATCGCAGAAGATAATGCACGTCAAGATTGTATCGGTAATATTTCATCATGTTTCCAAAAGGCGTGTAAAGATACAATTGATCCAAAGGATCCAGATGGATCATACGATATGTGTCTGTCCAGACCAGAAGCAATGTTGAACGTTTGTAAGATTCCATTGAATAACTGTGGTATCAGTGCTGTGTCGGCGGCAGAAGCAAAAAAATCAATTGTTTGGGATTTTGTTGTTGCAAGACTGGCGGCGATGCGTGTTGACGCGTGTACAGAAGAAGTAAAGGCATGTCTGCAAAGCGAAAACGCATGTGGCGAAGGTTATGGACAATGTGTTGGTTTGGATTTAAAGTCAATCAAAGATATGTGTCCATTGGAAAAATTGGTTGCATGTCAGTCCAAGGATGAAAATGGCAATTATTCAACATCTTGGGAAAATATCGATAATATGATTTATGGTATTATGTTAAATATCGATAATTCTATGTTGGAACAGTGTAAAAAAATTGTTAATGACAAAGTTATCGAAATTTGTGGCAGTTTGGATACGTGTTCCGCATTTGCTGATGATCCATATATGGGTACGGACAGTTTGATGTCTTATGCGGATGAAAATGGTGATTATGTTATCGAAGGGTTGATATCTTTTGGTAATGTCAGAATAACAGAACCAATGACAGAACCAGATACTGATGACGGTGAAGAAGGTGAAGACAAGACAACTAAATCAAATAATAAGAACGTACAGTTGGGTAGATATAAAGTTGATATTGGTGATTATGAAAGTCATTTACAAAATGCATCGGATCCAACTGTGGCACGCGTTATTGATGCAATCAGGGGTGTTGAAAATAAGATTTCACAAAAGCTTTCGATTTTAACCCAAGATGAAATGGTTAGACGTTGTGTTGACGGTCGTGATATGAGTCAGATTACAGGTTCCCAAGTTCGTGGTGCAGCCAGATATCCACACTTGCTGGATTCTCATATCTTGAACATTATGTCAGCAGGTTTGGATCATGCAAACAATAATTATAAAAAGAAATATGAAGAATTGTTGGCCAAGGGATTAGAAGAAAAAGATGATGCTGTTAAATCTGTACTGTGTACAGCAATGGCGTCAGATACAGAACCACAGTGTACAGAGTATTCTGCTAACTCAGATGGTACCGCGATTTGTACGAAGTATTCTGCAAATACATTGGGTGACGTTTTCTCTGGTACAAATAAACAAGGTTTGATATCTGGTGCTGATACGTATGCAACAAAATATGTTATCGCAGGTGCAAAGATTGAGGATTTGGCCAAGGTACAACAAAAGGGGCATTCAGAATATACCATGATAGATAACAATGGTAATATGATGGGTAAGGTTGCAATGAATGCAATATATTCTGCTGATAAAAACACATGTACGTTTACAACCACAACAACCATGTGTAAGGAAACAGAAGCTGTTATAACGACAAATACCTATGATTCAATGAGTCAGTCTTCTGGTGGATTACTTGGTGGTGGTGGATGTAGCGGTAGTGGCGGTTTGTTTTCTCGCTCTTCTTGCGAGAAGGTTCATAAGGTGACCCAGAATTATGCAGGAAGTCCATGTAAAGAATTTGGTGAACCACAAACCACAACGCAAAACATAAAAATGTAAAATAAAAATTCCCCCACATGTTGGGGGATTTTTATTGCGAAATAATATTTATTTTTACTTGATTTTTCATGGGTGTTGGGGTATTATTTGGGCACGCACATCGTGCGAAGAACACAACCACACTGCAAAATTTGTGTCCAGATAACATTCTGGTCTGACCGCAGGTGGCGAGGATAACAACACAAAAAAGGATAAAATCATGGCATTGCCAACTTTTACAATGAAACAGTTGATGGAAGCGGGTGTACACTTTGGTCACCACACACGTCGCTGGAATCCGTTGATGACACCATATGTTTATGGCGTTAAAGATAAAATTCATATCATCAATTTGAATAAAACTGCACCACTGTTGCACCGTTCTTTGGTTGCATTAGAAGCAATCGCAGCTGCAGGTGGCAAGGTTTTGTTCGTTGCTACTAAACATCAAGCAAAAGATATCGTAAAAGATGCTGCTGAACGTTGTGGTCAATTCTATGTTAATAACCGCTGGTTGGGTGGTATGTTGACTAACTGGACAACAGTTTCACAGTCTATTCGTCGCTTGAAGAAAATGGAAGCTGATATTGAAAACGCTGAAAAATTAGGTCTGACAAAGAAAGAAGTCGGTGTTATGACCAAAGAAGTTGAAAAACTGCGTGGTATTTTCGGCGGTATTATGGAAATGCATGGCACACCACAGGCAATCGTTATTATTGACGTGCCACGTGAAATGAATGCTGTTCGCGAAGCAAAGAATTTGGATATCCCAACAATTGCTATCTGCGATACAAATGCAAATCCAGAAATGGTTGATTACCCAGTTCCAGGTAATGATGATGCTGCACGTGCAACACAATTGTACTGCGACTTGTTCGTAGATGCGATTTTGTCAGGTATCGAAAAACGTTTAGGCGGTGCAGCCGGTAAAAAAATTGCATCTGAAAATATGGCAGATGCAGCCGATGAACTGGAAGATGAAATCAAAGAAAAAGAAGCCAAAGTTAAATCAAAAACAACTGCTGCACGTGCAGAACGCCGCAGCAAATTGGCTGAAAAAGCAGATAAATAATATCTGATTTTATCGACTTAATCGTGCAGGGGAATTTGCCCCTGCACAAAAGAATTCTTTTAACAAAGATGGGAGAAAATACAATGGCAGAAATTACAGCAAAATTAATTCAAGAACTGCGTGAAAAAACATCCGCTGGTATGATGGATTGCAAAAAAGCCTTGATGGAAAACGATGGTGATATTCAGGCTGCTGCTGATTGGTTGCGTCAAAAAGGTATTGTAAAGGCTGCATCAAAAGCAGGCCGTGTTGCTGCATCTGGATTGGTAACAGTTGTAAAATGCGACAATATGGGTTGTGTTGTTGAATTGAATGCAGAAACAGACTTTGTTGCTAAAAATGAAAAATTCCAAAAGTTAGTTGCAGATGTTGCAGCAAAAGCAGCAGAATTGCAAGGTGACTTTGATGCAACAATGGAAGCTGTAAAAGATGATATCGCTGCAACAATTTCAACAATTGGTGAAAATATGAACTTGCGTCGTATCGCAAAAGTAAACGGTGATAAAATCTTTACTTATATCCACAATGCGTTGGTTCCAGGTATGGGGCAAATCGGTGTTGCAGTTGCAATTAACGGAACAGATGCAAAAATCGATGAAATCGGTTCAAAAGTTGCAATGCATATTGCTGCAAACAAACCAGAATTTATGACAGTTGCAGATGTTGATCCTGTTGCTGTTGAACGCGAAAAGAAAGTTTTCGTTGAATCTGGTGCAACAGCGGGTAAACCAGAAAATATCGTTGAAAAAATGGTCGAAGGCCGTATTAAAAAATGGTATGGCGAAAGCGTTCTGGAAGAACAACCATTTGTTATGGATCCATCAAAAACAGTTAAAGAAATCGTCGCAGAAGCTGGCGGTCAATTGGCTGGTTTTGCATTCTTTGTTTTGGGCGAAGGTATCCAAAAACGTGAAGATAACTTGGCAGACGAAGTTGCAAAAATGTTGGGTTAATAAACAATTATTTTTGTTTAATAAAAAAGGACCGTCGTATGAACGGTTCTTTTTTTGTAATCTTTTAATTGACAAAACGGCAAGATAGTGTATATTTTGTCACATGAATAATATAAAAAAAGATTTTTTAAAATATCTTGTAAATTCGGGGCGTTTCGTTAATGAATTCGGACGTTTCTCGCCGGCTTATACAATTTCTAATGAGTGTCTAAGTGAAGCAATGGAAGTGTTGAAACCACATGGTAAGTCTGTTTTGTCGGTTGCTGCCAGTGGTGATCAGGCGTTTTATTATAAAATCAATGGTGCGTCACATATTGACACGTTTGATATTTCTTATTGTGCCAAGATAATGATGGATATTAAAACTGCTGCGGTACAGAAGTTAAATTATAGAGGGTATAGAAACTTCTTGAATTCAATACAATTGGAAACAACGAATGTTACGCAACTGCGTGCTTTTCCGAAAATTGCAGAAGTGTTACCGCAGGACACAAAACAATTTTTAGATACTATGTCTGGGTACAGATATCGTTTTAGTGCGGGGTATAATTTTAATGTTATGACCGCAAGACAGTATAAAAAATTGCGTGCATCTGTGACTGGGCCTTTTAATTTTATTTGGACTGATGTAATGGGGTTGTCGGGACATTTAACGCGTAAGTATGATCAGATGTATTTATCTAATATTTTCCAATATAATTGTGATGCAGAAAAAAATATTAAGTTGATACAGGGGTTGTTGCCGTCGTTAAATGATGACGGTGAAATAATGTTGTGTGTAACACCTTATTTTGCAAAACACGAATTAGATGTTATTCATGATGTTGAATCTGTGTTGAAAAAGTATATTCAAATTCGTATAGAAAAAACACGAAATCAACAGTGTTGTATTGTAAAAAAATTATAAGTTATTTATATCTGTTATAACAGTAATGCCGTCAGATTCCCACTGTGGAATCAGTGTTTCGATATCCATAATATTTTGTTCTGCCAGATATAAAACAGGTTTTACATTGTGTTGTTCTGCAACAGATTTTACGGCCAATATTGGTGATGGTTTTGTTTTGCCACTTGCAAACCAGTTTTCATTATCGACGACCCAAAAGTCGGAATCATCGTGTGTGACGATTGCGTGGTTTTTAGTGACAATGATATCATCGATAATGCTGTATTCTGTATTGGTGTCGTTTAAGTATTCGGTTGCCTTTGAAGAATTTGTGTCGGTGTTGTTTTCGTCTTTGTCATCAAAACTAAAGTCAGTAAATGTTGGGACGTTGTCTGAACTTTTTTCTGAATCAAATGAAATGTCAAAATCTGTTGGTAGTGGTAATGCAGTGTCATCAATGTTAACCGTGTCTTCTGTGGAATTGGAATCTGGTGCGTTTATTTTTATGTCCAGTGGATGTTTTTTTGCACGGATAAAAGCGGCACGAATTTCTGGTGGTATATTCGAGTCAAGTTCTGATGAATCTTCGTCTTTTGTTTCTTTTGTTTCTGGGGCAGGGGCGGCAGGTTCTTTTTTCTTAAAGAACGAAGGTATTTTTGGTAATGGAATTTTAATTAATGGTTCTTTTTTACGGATGATTAAGATGCTGGTTGAAATGTATATAGGAAGTGCCGTAAATAAAAGTGTACCAAAAACAAAACCAACAAACCCATGTAAACGAGAGTTTGCTAAACGGTGCCATTGGTGTATGCTGAATATAGAAAATCCAAACATATAATTTAATATTGCCCACAAAACAAACAGATAACATATTGTCCATGTTGTAAAGTGTTTGTGGTCTTGTAAAAATTTTTGTATTTGTTTCATCAAGAATATTATAGACAGCATTGTTATTTTGTCAATGATAAAAAATCTCGAGTTTTGTGTAAAAAAAGGCTTTTTTTATAATGCTTTTTATGGCATAATATAAGGGATAATAGGAGAGGCCTTTATATGTTTAGACTTTTGAAAGTATTCGGTTTATCTGTTGTTTCGGCAGGTGTTTGCTTGGTTTCAAATGTTGCTGATGCGGCGACTGGGCGTGCTGCGTATGATAATATTCGTACTGGTTCGTTCGTTGGTTCGGCCCAAGGAAATGCAAGTGCACGTATGCCAAGTATGCCAACATTGCCATTGATTTCTGTTGGTAATATTTCTACAAATGTGCCATTGGTGCCAAGTGATAATGCCGGTAATGATAAACCTGATAATGGTGGTGGTAATAATGATGTGCCAGAATGTTGGCGTAATGTTCCGCATGCAACCAATGGGTACATGGCAAAAGAAGCGAATTATTGTATAATTACAGAATGTGAAAAAGGCTGGATTGTTAATGAAGATAGGGTTGGCTGTAAAGAGTATAAAGAATGTCCAGATGGTGGTGTCAAAGATTCTGAATATACAATTGATGATTGTATGCGTGATGTCTTGGCGTGTATTAATAATGGTGCGTTGCCAAATGGTTTAAACGATATGTTTAATGCTGATTTGCGTGCGTCTATTATTAATGGTATGGGATTGTGCTATAATCAAATTGACAGATGTATTACAGATGTAAGACGTAATTGTGAAAATGTTTATGGTTCGCGTGCGGATGTTTGGATTGATTTTAATTCACGTATTGTTCAGCCGGAATATTACAGTTTTGTTTTGCGTAAAACAGGACTGACACCATTGCAGGCAGAAAATACTTGCTGGTTATTGGATAAAAATACTTATGGAAAATCATTTGCTGCTGTAAATGCAAGTGATAATGTTACAGGTGAATATAATCAGTCTATTGGTGCGTATAATGAACAAATGGATGGTAATTTACGTAAAGATAATCCAATGGGGCCAACTGTTAATACAGATGGATATGTCGATGCAAAACGTGGTCATTATGCACGTTGGGATGCAACGGCTGCTGAATGTTTGATTCGTGTTGCGGCCTATAACAAAGATAAACATATTACAAATAAATGGTTGGGAATTGGCGATGATAGACCTGCAGAAGTATGGAAAGTTGCCGGTGAAACATTTACTTGTAACAAGGAATTGTTTGGATTTTCGTTAATGAATGATACAAAAAGTGCTGCGTTGCTTGGTGTAACAGGTGGTACATTGTTGGGTGCAGGTATTGGTGCCGGTGTTGGTGCAAGTATTGCAGATAAAAATGCCAAGAATACCGGTGAAAGCTGTGCAGACGAAGCGTTCCGTAACAATGTTTTGGAACAGTTGAAAAAAACGACAAATCTGGAATTGTTAAGTCGCTTCTTGTCAAACTCTATTACCAAGGCAAGTACAAAGTTAGACAAGGCTGTTTGTGAAGAAATTGTCAGATTGCCTGATATCTATGAAGAATATGATGTTATGGTTGGTTTGTGCGAAGATGCAGCAAGAAATGGTTCAGTGACGGTTGAAACAATGGCTGTTCAAATTGAATGCAAAGGGTTTGCATCGCCACAGGCATGTTTGGAAAAAATTGTTACAGATCATGGTATCGAAGCAGCGGCAGTACAAATATTGAGTCAATGTTTGGTTCCTGCAGATGCGGCAAATGGAAAGTATATTATCAAGGGTTATGGTGCGTTGTGTAGTCCTGCATTGGCGATTATGGAACGTATGGGGTTCCCAGCAATGCGATTCGGTAATTGTATGTTTGTAAACCCAGATAAAAAGGCACAGGATGCAGATCGTGAAAATGTTATTTGTAATAAAGAAGGCGACTGTGTCACATATACTGTTGCACGTGAAAAGTTAAATATCTTAAAGGATGTATTGCCAGATATTGATTTCACAAAACAAAACCATGAAAGTCGTGGTGCCACTATTGGTAAGGGTGCAGGTATCGGTGCTGCGATTGGTGCTGGGGCAGGTGGTGTTGCAACTGCAATTACAGCATTGGTTGAACATGATAATATTAATTGTCGTGTTGGTGATGGATTGGGCCAGGTCGGTTTGAATAAATCTTATTCAATTGATGGGTTAAAAGATTTGTATGTCAAATGGAATCTGAACTTGCCAGATACACAGGTTTTGGGCGGTGGTACAACTGTTAGTGACTTGTCATCTTGGGAATATGCGTGCAAGACATACACATCTGCGTCCGCATGTGGCAGTGCACAATTCTATTACAAAAATGCTGTTGGGGCATTGGAATGGGTATATTCAGCATGTGAATGGGATTCTGTGAAGTCAGAATGTAAACCAAATCCTGTGTTGATAAAGTCATATGGTGTAAAGTAATTTATATCATTTAAGAAAGGGAAGATGTTATGAAAAGGTTGATAGTTGTATTAAGTGGATTGATGATGTTGCCTGCGTTTGCAGAAGTGGTACCAATCTTTTACGACGAAGTTGCAGAATACACAGAAGAACAGGAACTTTCACAAGAACCTGTGACAGAAGACGTGGAAGAGGTTAAAGTTGTTACACCTGTGCCTCAGCCATCACGTATCAGTCCGCGGACTGCATCTGTGGCGTCTGCACGTGCTGGTCGTGGGACAGTCGTTTCATCTGGTTCGACAAATACACGTGCTGTTGCGACACGTGGTAATACAGCATCAACACGTAACGCAACGCAGGCACGTACAGCTGCATCGCGTTCCGCAGTAAATGCACGTGCAAGAACAACTGTTGCCAGTCGTGCAGGTGCGGCAAATTCACGTGTTGCATCACGTCCATCGCGTAATGCGTCTACAACAAACAAGGCGGTTACAACACGTGCAGCATCGACAACAAATAAATCTGTTACTGCACGTGCGGGTGCGTTAACAGCAGAAGCACCATTGTATAACAGTAACGCACGTGTTGGTATGCGTTCTTCGTCTGCAATTCGTGCACGTATGCCATCGGCTGTATCTTTGTCTTCTTCGTCTGCATCCAGTGTTGGTACATCAACCGAAGAAAAACAAGAAGCCGTTATTAATATGGATGAATTGGCACAGATGACAGATTATTGTAAAGCACAATATACATCTTGTATGGATAACTTCTGTAATGTGTTGGACGATAATCAGGGGCGTTGTTCTTGTTCAAAAAATATCAAGAATTATGAAAAAACAGAATTAGCATTAAAGGCTGCAACCGAAGCATTACAAGATGTTTCACAGCAGATTCAGTACATTGGTTTGACTGCTGATGATATTGAAACATTATTTACACAGACCGAAGCAGAAATTGCAATGCAATCAACATCTGATAATACCCAGTTGAAAAACGACTTGGATAATAACAAAGATATGATTGTTGGTATTAAAACAGGTACTGCGACATCGTCTGAATCTGGTATGTCATTTGATTTGTCTGGATTGATGAACTTTAATATCGACAGTACTGGTTTTGATTTAACAGGTTTGTTTGGTGGAAATACTGCAAATACATCAAGTATCAGCAACCAACGTGGCGAACAGTTGTATAAGACTGCAGCAGCACGTTGCAAGGCGTCTGTTTTAAATTCTTGCCAGGCCCAGGGTGTTGATATCGCTGTTATTACAAATTCATATGACTTGGAAATTGATAGACAATGTGTCGCATATGAACGTTCATTGACTGATTCAAATGAAAATATGAATCGTACAGTACGTAATGCCAAGGTTGTATTACAAAAAGCACGTTTAATGGTTGCACAACAGAAAAATGCATATGATTTGCGTGGTTGCGTAAACGCATTGGATTCATGTATGCAAGACGACTTTGTTTGCGGTACAGATTATGAAAACTGTTTGGATCCAACCGGTAAATATATCGTTAATGGCGAAGTTGTTATCGGTTCAGCACCAGGTTATTTTGTAAATAATGATGTGGCAGAAGCGGACAAGGCCGCACCAATCCAACATACTAAAGGATTGTATGCTACTTGGAACTATGCGAATACCAAAGATAAAAATGCATGGTACACAGCCAAAGAAACAGAACCAACAAATTTAGCGGGTTATATTGCTGATTCCATCAGTACTGATGCTGTAACAGATATGGATTCAAACTTGGTTCGTTTCTTGCAGTATAAAATTGGTTATGTAAAAGATAACAAGACATACGGTATGTGTGCATCTGTATTGAACAAATGTCAGAATTATACATACGATGATGGCAAGTTTAAAAATGACAACCAGGTTGTTCGTGAATATCTGCAACGCACATTGACACAAATCAAGGTTGCACAAGATGAAATCATCAGCAGTTATGCAGAAAATTGTATATCTGATGTTAATTCTTGTTTAAGTTCAAATAACTATACCGCCCAGGCGAATTATGCAATTAATGCATGTAAAGCACAGATTGTTACATGTATGTCTGTAAATGGTGACAGTACTGCAAATCCAACACCTGATTATATGAGAGAATGGGTATCAACAGTACAAAATCCAGAAGCATTGGTATATGTAACTTTTAATTTGAATGGTTTGTCATCTGGGTATGCAGAAGCAAATAAATCTGTGTTCGAAGGCAGAGTTTATAATCCAGTTAAGGATTTTGCATTGCCAACAAATTCCCAGACTCCAGAAGCTGATAAAACGTGTGCAGGTGGTGCCCGTCATTGGTGTTGGAAAGAATATGTTGACGGAACAGGTGAATCGGCTGAGGTTAAAACAAAATGTACCTCTTTATGGTCAAAGTCGATTCCTGCAAACACGAAATTAGCAAGTAATGTTGTTGCATTGTCATGCAGAAATGATTGTGTGACTAAACTTGGTGAAATTTCAGCAGGGGCTACTTGTGAAGATTAAAACAAATCCCCCGTTTGGGGGATTTTTTATTTTGTAAATTTTTCTGTTTTTGATATTCTGTATTTGATGAAAAAAGACGTTCCTGATTTTAGTATTGAAAATATGTCTGGATGTGAATTTGTCGCAGGTCTGGATGAGGCAGGTCGTGGTCCATTATGTGGACCTGTGGTTGCAGCAGCGGTTATTTTCCCAGACAGAAATATTGATATTCCTGTTGTTATTCGTGATTCAAAACAAATGACCAAACGTCAGCGTGCGGTTGCGTATGATTGGATTGTAAATAATACAATCTGGGCGGTGGCAGAATGCAGTCCATCTGAAATTGATGAATTAAATATTTTGTGGGCATCAATGTGTGCAATGAAAAGGGCAGCAGAAAAGTTGTCTATTAGTCCGCAATATTGCTTGGTTGATGGTAATCGTATGCCAGATGGGATACATGGTGAACCGGTGGTGCATGGTGATGCAAAGTCTTTATCGGTTGCGGCGGCGTCCATTATTGCCAAGGAAACACGTGATAAAATTATGGATGAATTGGCAAAACAGTTTCCGCAATATGGATGGGATAAAAATGCGGGATATCCAACAAAATCTCATTTGCAGGCAATCGAAATCTATGGTATAAATCAACATTATCGCAAGAGTTTTGGACCAGTTAAGGAAAGGATAAAAAATGAAAATACGCACGATTGAAAATTTAGATGTTTGTGGCAAGTACGTGTTGTTACGTGATGATTTTAATGTACAGATTGTTGATGGAAAAATTACTGATGCGTTTCGTATTGAACAAAGTATGCCAACAATAAATGCGTTACGTAATGCAGGTGCACGTGTTGCAATCGTTGCACATCGTGGCAGACCAAAGGGCGAACGTAATATGGAATATACACTGCAACCAATTGCTGATTATATGAATATTCCATTGATTGCAGATTGTTTGGATAAAGACTTTTTGGATACTATGCAAAATGGTGATGTTGTATTGCTGGAAAATGTTCGTTTTTATAACGGTGAAGAAAAAAATGATCCAGCATTTGCAGCAAATTTAGCACGTGGTTTTGATTTGTTTATAAATGATGCGTTTGCGGTTTCTCATCGTGCACATGCCAGCACAGTTGGTGTTGCAGAAATATTGCCATCCTATGCGGGGAATTTGTTAGCAGATGAAATTATGCATTTAACATCTGTTATGGAAAACCCAAAACGTCCATTGTTGTCGATTGTTGCAGGCAGCAAAGTTTCTACAAAAATTGGTGTGTTAAAAGCATTGGCAAAATTGTCAGATACATTGATTATTGGTGGTGCATTGGGAACGACGTTTAATTATGCAATGGGTGCAAGTGTTGGTAATTCATTATATGAAGCAGATCAAAAAGATACAGCACTGGAAATATTAGATTATGCCAAAGAACATAACTGTAATGTTTTGTTGCCATTGGATAAAGGTGTGGCAAAAGAATTTGCACGTGATGCACAAAGATTTAACAAAGATTTCACACAAATAGAAGCTGATGATGTTATTATCGATGCAGGTGTTGCAACAACACAACGTGATACGGATGCAATAAAGTCTGCACGTACTGTTATTTGGAACGGAACAGTCGGTATGGCAGAATGGATGCCAACATGGTCATACGGTTCATTTGCATTGGCGAACACAATTGCCCAACAAACACGTGATGGAAAGTTAGACAGTATTGTCGGTGGTGGTGATACTGTTGCAGCACTGGAAGCATGTGGTGTCAAAGATGATATTACCTATGTTTCAACAGGTGGCGGTGCATTCTTGGAATTCATCGAGGGACGTGTATTGCCCGGAATCGCAATACTGGAAGATAAATAAACACAATAAAACAGGAGTGAAAAATGAAAATAAAACCATTTGCAGGGGTCAGACCACCAAAAGATTTGGCAGAGCAGGTCGCATCAAGACCTTATGACGTCTTGAATTCGGTAGAGGCCAAGGCCGAGGCTGGCGAAAAATCTTTGTTGCATATTATTAAACCTGAAATTGATTTTGACCCAATCGCAGATGAACATTCGCAACCTGTTTATGACAAAGCGGTTGAAAATTTTAAACTGTGGCAGGAACGTGGCTGGTTGGTCCAAGATAATGCAGAAATGTATTATGTTTATGCACAAACAATGGATGGACGTACACAATATGGCTTGGTCGCAGCCGCAAATGTAGATGACTATATGACAGGTAAAATAAAAAAACATGAACTGACACGCAAAGACAAAGAAGACGATCGTATGATTCATGTGCGTATCCAAGATGCAAATATTGAACCTGTGTTTTTTGCATATCCTGATGTCGCAGAAATGAACGAAATTGTTGAAAATATTGTGAAAAACCAAGAACCAGAATATGACTTTGTTGCACCTGATGGATTTGGACATACTTTCTGGGTAATTCGTGATGCGAATGTAAATAAACGTATTACAGAAATCTTTGCAGAAATTCCTGCACTGTATGTGGCAGACGGTCATCATCGTACTGCAGCGGCGGCACGTGTCGGTGCAGAAAAACGTGAACAAAATCCAAATCATACAGGCGAAGAAGAATATAATTATTTCTTGGCGGTGATTTTCCCAGAAAGCCAATTAAAGATTATTGACTATAACCGTGTGGTCAAAGATTTAAATGGTTTGACATCAACGCAGTTCCTGGAAAAACTGTCTGAATCTTTTGAAGTTGCGGAAATGGGTGTTGGAATTTACAAGCCAAACGCATTACACAACTTTGGTATGTATTTGGATGGTAAATGGTATTCATTGACTGCCAAGGCAGGTACCTATGACGATAATGATCCAATTGGTGTTTTGGATGTAACGGTGCTGTCAAATCTGGTGTTTGATAAGATACTGAATTTGGGTGATTTGCGAACCAGTAAACGAATTGATTTTGTTGGTGGAATTCGTGGTCTGGAAGAATTGCAAAAACGCGTTGATAGTGGTGAAATGGTCGCGGCATTTGCACTGTATCCTGTTACAATGCGTCAAATCATTGATATTGCAGATACAGGAAATATAATGCCACCAAAGACAACGTGGTTTGAACCAAAATTACGCAGTGGTTTGGTAATTCATAAACTGTCATAAAAAATCCCCAAATGGGGATTTTTTTATCTGTCATATTGTTGAGTGTTTTTTGTCAGTGCCATAGTGGAATTTTTTTGAAATGTTACATCATGTAACTGTTTGTCCAAGGCTTCTGTAATTTGGTTATAGATGTTAACAGGGGTTAAAACAGACTTTCGTAGTTGGTCCATAGATAATTGTTTTGGTATGGCCAATGATATGCTTGGAACGTTAATCATTTGATTATTGATAAGTATTTGTTGGGTGGATGCGTTTGCTTCGCATTTTGCCAAAAATTGTGTTATTTCTTTTGGTACAGGTATTGCTTTTTTAGATTTGTTTGTGCGTACCTGGGCAACAAGTTTCATTATTTTATTATATTCCGGGGTGTTTAAATAAAGATTGCAGAAATAAGGTTCAAATAGTTTTATTTCAGGATGTGCAACAATCAATTTTTTTAATTGTTCTTCTTGGTCTTTGTTTGCCATTTGATTGCGAATTAAGTATTGAATTTCAATCGCATTAACATAGTCCAGATATAAATTCTGTGTAACTTTGCTGCTATAAACAGGGTGACGTAAATCAAGGGCACGTAACACAAAGTTCATATATGCACGATTGTATATCATTGCCAAATTTATACGATTTGAAATGTTGGCGTATTCTTGGATGACATAGTCGTGTGGTTTTTTTATTTCTAATTCTTTGTCCAACAGTGAACCGTTGGAAATATGCGTGTTAAATGTTTCTATTTTTCTTGTCAGTGCATAAATTGATTTGCCGTAATTGTTCTGAACTGAATCGTTTTGGTTATAGTCACGAATCATGTGTGCTGTGGTAACAAATATTTTGGCATACAGGTCTGTGATTTTTTTGTCGTCTTGGTGTGACAATGCATAATTCATAATATTTGAAATGCAATTTATATGTGCCTGGGATTGTCCAATCAATGATTTGTCTGCCAGTGCGACATTTAATGCCTTGGTCAGGGTTACAGGTGGGTTTTTTAATTTGTTCAGGTTGCTGTGTGTTGCAACAAAATCAAACGCTTCTTGGTCAGACATTTCGTAAATGTGATTGTTGACAGCAGTGAAAACGATGTCTTCTTTGGCAGCAATATGTAATTTTTTTTGTAATGCTGGTGTAATTTTTCCTGCAAAGTATTTAGCGTGTGGAATTGATAAACGCAACATGTCATAGACAGGTTTTGGGTCGTCCATAATACTTAATAATTTAATTATCTTATCAATATTATGAGCGTTTGGTTTTGCATTATAACTGTTTACCAGTTTTCTATGAATTTCTGCAGTTTCATAATCTTCGTCTTCTTGGTAGTCGGAAAATTTAGCTGTTTTCTGATGTTTTGTTTTAACAGAATCAACAGTATGTGTGATTTTATTTTGTGGTATGCTGTCTGTGCCTGGAACCTTGTCAGCAGCACGGGCGGCAGGCGATAAGCCCAAGAAAGTTAGCGGTAATAATAATTTTTTTAAATTCATAGGTGTTATTCTAGCACATAAATAAAGTTTTGTCAAAACAGGATGGTAAATAAAAATATCCCCAAATGGGGATTTTTTATTTTGTTTTATTGTATTTGCATCTTCTGCATATATTTAACCCATGCAACATTGCGGCATGTTCGCTGACATGTGCACCTGGTGTGTGCATGTCGCCAATCTTGACCCAGAATTGTTTTTTTGGGTCGCATGTAATTTTGCAGTTTTCTGCACATCCGTTACAACGAATATCTGGTTTTAATTCAAATGTTTTTTTGTCTGGTGTATTTGTGTCATAGTGTACGCATAATTTACAAAGATCTAAGCCAAAATCGTATGTGTTATCGTGTGCGGAACAGTGTACCCGTGTTTCTCCAATAACAATACAGCCAAATGATAATGCGTATATGTCGCAATTTTGATTGCAGCCATTGCAATGTGCACCATGTTTATACATGCTATATTCCTTTTGTTTTCAAGAAATATAGCATGCTGTATTTAATTAGTCAATTTTTACAGAAAATATGGTTTGCTGTTTTTCAATATCCAGTGGGTGATATTGAAACTGGACCGTTGCAAAATCTATGCTCTTCATATCAATGCTGCGAATCGTTCGATTGTACATTGTGTGGTAATAGATAATCTTATTTTTCAGATCTGTCGCAATCGTCCATTGTGTCGCTGCAGGCATATCAGTTGGGGATTTTCCAACTGCGTATTCGACACCAGATGGAATATCAACATTGTTCAAGATGTGAAATGCCTGTTCGACTGATTTTTCACCCGTGTCTTGTTCCTGTGCAAATGTTTTTAAGAATGCTGCACGGACAAATCGTGATGGTGGGGTAAAGTCACCCGGTAAACCACGCAGACCGGATCCAGATCCAAATGCACGCAGTGTTATCGGGCCAAATGGTGTTGGGCCTGCGGTTCCTGGATGCAGGTTAACATAATTGTTTAAATTGGTCATGTGCCATGGGAACCCAGGTGAATTTGTCAGAACACCAATCTCGTTTTCATAAAAGTTTGGACGTCCATCAACTATTTCCAAGACAACCTGGCGACCATTTGGTTCTGTTATTCGCCAGTGTACTGTTGATGCAGTTGGGTCAATATTTATTATGCGGACATCGTTGATTGCGGCTTTGACCTGATCAATTGTTGAAAATCGTGACAGTATCCATGAAACGACTTGGAAATCTGCCAGTGAAATGTCCTTGCTTTTTTCATTGTATTCTTGGTATTTGCCATAGTTTGGAAAATAGAACAGGGCCGCAGACAGACCCGCTTCGTTTGTGCCATCAACCACAAATTCAGGTTGTTCGACAGCGATTCCTGCATATCCGTACAGTGATATGAAATTCAGTCCATCCATTGTTCCATCAGGTAACAGCGATTGGTGATGATGTCCGCGTGGGACAATCGTGTACAGATTGTTCATTTCTGAACCTGACCAATCAACGGTTCGTGCAACAACGGTTGCGTTATCTTTGGATTTTAATGTTATACCTGTGCATGCGCTGGCAGATTGGCACAGTGCAACACAGATTGATAGTGTTGTAAAAAAGAATGTTTTTTTCATGGCTATTTCCCCCTGTGATAAAATTATTTATATATCGGGAGATTTTGCACTAGGAACCTTTGCTGTTTACATTGACAGTAATGGCAGCCAGATTTTTATAACTTCGTCATAATTTGCATACATTTCCAGAAAATCGATGGTGGAACAAATTAAATCAATTTGTTTTTGCGACCATTTATATTTTGGATTGTTACGCAGTCGCGTGTTGAACCACTTTAGTACAGATAAGTCGTCTGGATCTTCGTGGGTCAGATATCTTTGTTCAAAACTGGCACTGAACCAATCGCATACCATTTCAATCAGTGTTATGTCAGATATTTCTGAAACGTCTGAATAATGTTCCAAGTGATGTGATTGGGTTGTGTGATGTTCATCACGCATTTCTTTAAATAAACTGTGATGTGTTTCTGGAATATTAAATTCGGGGTGATAACGACCATAGTTTATATATGCATACCCAGTCATCATTGTGCCGGAATGTTTATCGTTATCGTGTTCTGGAAAATGGTAACCCAATAATCCTGCATGATAATTCAGACAGTCAATATGTGCCTGTGTGCGTTTGTGATGGAATTCATGAATTGTTTCAAGTGATATTTTCATAATGTGTATTATATTGTTAATGTTTGTTCTTGTTTTGATTTTATTTCGTGTGTTTTTGGTTTGATATAATCATGTACAGTATAATGCTGTTGAATATCAACGTTATGCTGTTGAACAGTATTATTTGAAAAGAATCAAGATAAACCCCGTACAGTACCCAGAAAATTAACCCAATACAGTAAATAACATACATGGATAGTGATAGGCCCGATACATCCTTGCTGATAATGGATTTTATTGCCTGGGGCAGGAATGCGATTGTTGTGCATGCACCGCACGCATAGCCAAGTATTTCCCCAATAATTGGATTCATTTTTTTCTCCTTTTTGTTTTGTATTATATCATATAAATGGGAATTTTGGCATGTTTTTAGTATAAAAAAACTTTGTGCTTGCGTTGGGAAAATAAAAGTCTTATAATCTGCGACGCATTGGGGCATAGTTTAACGGTAGAACTCCGGACTCTGACTCCACATATGATACACAACAAAAAATCCCAGTTTTCCGGATAATACAGATTGAATCACGGGCAAAAATGGCCGTTTAACATTTGTGCATATTACTGCATACAGGCTGGTTTAAGTTGGTTTGCATATGGTTTCAGTTTTACATATTTTTTACACAGGAATTTTGGTATAAAAACACCGCCCGGTGGGGTGGTGGGTTAAACTATTAATCATGTTGTGTGGTTGCCTGTTGTTTTATCAAGTCTATTTCCATCTGTTTGACGATTTCCGAAACGCGACCACGAATGCCAGACGGGTTTATTATGTAATTGCCGTCTGGGGTTTGGGTGGCGGTTGATTTCAATATGTCGTTCAGTTCGCTTTGCCAATCGGGTCGTGTCATAAACGGTTGATTCCCAGACAGTGCGGCGGCATATACACCGGCAATATATGGTGCGGCCGAACTTTCGCCACCAGTTATATTGTATTGCCAACCATCTGCACCCATTGGGGTCGTACGCATATTTGTCGGAATGCCAATGATCTTATCGGGGCTGTAATCAACATTAAAACTCCTGAACACGTCCGCCCCATTTTCTTGGATGTCTGGTTGAATTTTGGTCATATTGGTGTTGTTGCAGGGTATAAAATCACGACCCGATATAGTATAGTTGTTTTCTGTATCATCCGTGCCACACATAACTATTTTAATACCACTTTGTTCTAATTGAGCAAGTAATTCACAAACTTGTGGCGAATATTTTTTGCGTGCACCCCAACTGCAAGACAGAATATGTATTTTGTTTTCGGGTGTCTGGGCATTGTTGAATCTGATTACATTTTGTAAGACTTTGCTTATTTCTTGGTCAAACTTTTTACGGTCTGGGTATGTGCGTTTTGTAAAGAAATAGATATTTGCATCTGGTGCCATACCTGTGTGCTGACCTGCAACATGTCCGACAACCATACTGGCGTGCCAGTTCGTTCGCACTTCCGACCCATCAACCGGCCCTTCAAAATGTTTAATTCTGTCGGCAAATTCTGGGTTTGTTGTATCCAGCATATTGTCAATGACGGCAATATTTATCCCACGACCTGTTGCGCCGGCATTTGTATTTGGTCGCTTTGCACGTTCCATTATTTCCATTGGATTAAAACCGTCTGGCATTTTGTCTGGGCTTGGCCATATAACATTGGTTGTCCAACCTCGAATCCCAGAACGTGGCATTGATTCCGTTGGGGCATAGTCAAATAAATCTTTGTATCCACGCAAGTCCAGTTCCGACAGGTCGTGATAATCCAGTTTTGGCACATCTTTGATTTCTTCTATGCTGGAAACCTTGATATATTGTATGCCGGCCTGTTGCGATATTTTTTGTCGTACGGCATTTATCGCAGAATAAAACTTTTGAAATAGTGACTGTTGACTCATTATAACCCTTCGTTTGTGAAATTATATCACATTTTTACGAGATGATGCAATTTATGAGATTTTTTACATATTTTTTACATGCGAAAAAAATTCTACTTGCATTGAGAATAAAAAAGCCTTATAATCCGGGGCACATTGGGGCATAGTTTAATGGTAGAACTCCGGACTCTGACTCCGTCAGTGTTGGTTCGAATCCAGCTGCCCCAACCAAAAATTCA
>JAZRGB010000027.1:0-1356 GCA_045643965.1 Candidatus Enterousia sp.
AAAACAAGAATTGCAAGTTTTGGAAAACATTGAAAATGAGAAAAAAACAAATATTGTCAATTCAATGTTGCAAATTGGGTTGAAATCAGTTGAATTTATAAATCAAAAGTTTACATTGAAAAAAAGTCCTTGATCGTTGAAAATCAATGACGAAGAATTGATCCCGCAAGAATTCAAAAAAGAAAAAGTTGAAATCATTATTGATAAAAAAGCAATCAAAGAAAAGATTTCAAACGGTGAAGACATTGCGGGTTGTGAAATAGTATATTCGCACAATTTAGTCATAACGCCAAAATAAGAATGAACGAAACGTGAAAAAAGATCCAACAATTGCATGATGAATTCTTGAAAGAATTTCCAATCATGTGACGTAGAATTTGAATGCAACATTTTTGCGAATATTTTGGAATTACACGTCAAGCGTTATACTTGCCAGATACAAAAAAATTCACAAAGACAAAAAGAATAGATCTGAAAAAACGATCAAGCCAAAAATTCATGAAGTTTTTATTAAGTAAAAATAAATCAAATGAAAATTAGATGAGAATTGAAAAAAAAACTTGACGTTCAAACATTTTGAGAATGAGAGAACGAATTCAAAAAACAAACATTGATATTTGTTGAAACAGAACCGGAAATTGAATTTCCAAACACAATAGCAATTGATTTTTCAAATGATCGTCTTGCTATTGCATGAGCAATGGACGTGGGGAAAATTTATGACGTCAATTATTCTGTAAATTGCAAGGAAACAGACAAAGGATGTTTCAACACAATTCGCGGACGAAAAGCCGTTGAAGTAGGTGGAACATCAGCACCAGTGAAAGAAGATGTTCAAGAGTTCCCCTTTTAGATGACTATAAATAGCAAAATGGAAGAACAATTGAAAGATTACGAAATAATTTTAAATCAAGCAAAAGAAAGCAAGCACACGGACGCCGTGTTGCTTTTGCTTGAAAAAAAGCCGGACATTCAGAATAAATTTGCGACTATTTGTTCATGAGCAAATGAAATCAGCGAAAACAAAGATAGACGGGCGGACATGGAAAAGACGCTTGCAATAGTTGCAGAATGGGTTTATAATGAATGTTTGAACGCTATTTTATCAGACAAAAAATAAAAATGTGAAGTGTCAGAAAAGAAATAAAATGAAATCGTTATTGATTACGGGTTGCACTATGAGAATATAAATATAGTGAAACAAAATCCGGAAGAAAACTTTTAATGGAAAAATGTATTTGTGATTGTTGAACTATAAGATTTGTTCAAAGAAATCATTTGATAGGTTGATCAAGTAAATGTTGTGGTTGTATATGAGATCAGAAAATCAAAGAAATTTGAAAGACAAACACAATA
>JAZRGB010000028.1:0-29858 GCA_045643965.1 Candidatus Enterousia sp.
CATTAGAACAATGATCCACGTTGCAAGGAATTTTGCCGTCAAATTGACTTTGGAAGGGTGATTTGATTATTTGCTTTTTTGTGACGACGACAACGCGCCGGAAAAAGACGCGTTGCAATTGTTGTTGGAAGCGGACAAAGACATCATCGGTTGAATAATAAGATGAAGAAGCATTCCACACAAACTTTGCATTTTTGATCAAGAACCCGACAAAGACGGTTTCAGAAAATATGTACAATTCCAACGCATGCCAATCATTCCGGACGATGTGTTTGAAATTGCAAACACATGAACCGGTTTCATTTTATACAAAAGGGCGGTTTTGGAAAAATTGCGGGAAGAATACAATCACAACCCGTTTGAATTCAAGGTTGCGCACTATGTTCAATTTATAAATTGATCACGGGTTGAACTTGAAAAAGCATTTCCGAAATTCATGCCAATTTTCAAATATCAAAAAGACGGATCAATCAAAATTGTTCACATGCCAATTTCGGAAGACATATTGTTTCATGAACGTGCAAGATATTTTGGTTTCCATATATACGCGCACAACAAAGTGCGTTTGAAACATTATGACACCAACGGGGATTTTTATTCCGTAGAAGACGACGATGTTGACGATTGCAATGACGGTTTATAAACGATCGAAATGGACAAACAAAACAATCAAAAGCATTCTTGAAAATAAGGAATGAAAAATTGAATTGCTTTTGTTGTTTGATAAACCGAAAAACAACGAACGGGAAAGATTAAAAAAGTTTTTGGACAAACGGGATCAAGAAAATTGAACTGTTCAAATTTATATTCAACAAACGGACGGGAAAATCACATGATTGCGGAATAAAGCGTTTGAACTTGCAAACAACGAAGACGTGTTTGTGATCAATGATGATGTTGAAGTTTCAAAAAATTTTGATAAAATAATTCAAGAACATTTGGAAAACAATGTTGTCAATCCGGTTTTCAAGACACCGCATGACGAAGGTTTGAGATACAAAGACAACAACATTTCGTGACATGCACGGGCGATCAAAAAATCAAATCGAAACAAAATTTGAAAGATCGACGAAAGGTTGCGTTTGCGATATGGTGACGACTTTATATTTCACAACGCAATTGATCATGGTTTGAAAATTGAACGGATCACCGATGTTGAAATATTTCACCGGTGATCAAAAACATTGATGAACGAAGCGTTGAAAAAAGAAGTTGACGAAACAATCAAACAAGATCAAGAAAATCGAAAGACAATATTGAAGGAAAAATGACGGTTTGATTTTAGGTTCGAATAAACATGGAAAAATTCAACAAACATCACAAATTGCCGAAGTCAAGGGGGTGAACCGCCGACAAAAACAACATCAAGGTTCGAGATATGAAAGAACATTCCAATCGACACGCCGTCTATTGAAACGACACGCCGATTGAACAGATCATCAAAGTCTTGACGGTGAACAAGGGGGTTCGAACGAAATGATTTGAAGACGCAATCATTGAAGTCTTGTTGAATTATGACGGGGAATATTACAAAGAAAGGTGCATGAATAAAGATCCACGTGACGATTTATCACCAATTGACGAATAAAAATGAAAAAAACAACGATCATTTTGATTGACAACCATGAATGAAAAATTTTCAATGCGTTGCAATCGATCAAAAATTCATTGGAATTGTTGCAATTTGGAAAACTTGAATTCATAATTGCAACACAACAAGCAACGGACGATTTGTTGCAACAAATCAAACCATTCAAGGAATTCAACATTCAAATTGTTTCTTGTGAATGACGTCCAAAGACAAAAGCATTGAACGTTGCCGTTGCGCAAGCAAAGAATGAATTCATTTGCGTCATGAACGAAAACACGATCATTTTCAAAGGATTTTTCGAAAAAATGATCGAATGATTGAATGATCCGTTGATTTGAATTGTTTGTCCAAGATTTATGCAATGAAAGGACGCACGAAAAGGTTTGTTGTATTATTGGAAAAAGAACATTGATCCGGATTGTTTCATGTTTAGAAAATCCGATATGACAAAGATGTTTCCAATTCCGTTGCAACTATACAATCGGGAAAATCATTTTTTCAAGAACAAGATCATTGAATGGTGATTGAATATAAAAATATTAAGAAATTGCGTTTGTCACCATTTCAAGACATACACCGCAAACGAATGTGCGGACACGTATTTTGCGGACGAATATGTTCGACTTGCGGAAAACAAAAACCGAAACATCGAAAACATTGAATTGAAATCAAATGATCCAATGGTTGATTTAATCTTTTAATCAAAAAAACATGTTTCAATATTTGCTTTTGACAATTTATCGAACACTTGCAACATGGATTTCATTTTGTTTGTGACACAAACGAAAGGACAAATCAAAACATGTTCTTGCAATGATCATTTGTTGAATAATCTTTTGATTTATTTTATTTCATAATCAAGCCGAATAAAATGTTGAAAATCCTTTTGATCGTGGTTCTTGCAATCATTGTGATTGTTTCATTGATAAAGTTTGAAATTGCATTGTTCAAATTTTTGCTTGCAATATGAATTGTTTGACTTGTTTGTGTTTTAATTTATTTATAAAAATAAAAAATGTATGAATTGCAACCCGTCTTTGAATGCGTGATTTCTTTCATTTGTGCATTGGTTCGATATTTCACGGCGTTTTCAATTTTCAAGATCGACAAATTTTTCATGTCAATTTCAATCATGTGTTGAACAATGTGGTTGATCCTTTCGATCATGTGTTTATATAATTTTTGTTTTTAATCATGGAAAAATTGCTTGAATTGTTGAACAATCCGGAATTTGAACCAAGTTCAAAAATCGAACATTGGACAGAAATTGCGGTGAATAATTGTGATTATTTGATCATTTCAAAAAATCGTGGATTTATTCAAAAACTTATTGAAAACGATTGTGTTGATATTGAAAAATTTTATTCAATGACACAAAATATTGAAGAAATATGACGAAAAATAAATCCACCAAAAATTGAAGTTTCACTTGATAATATAAAAAATCCACTTTTAGAGTTTGAAAGACAAAGGAAAAAATATCTTGCGGAATGGTTGATCATGTTTCTTGCAATACAAGATGAACCAATTCGTGTTTTAATTTCAATTTTGAAATAAACATGCAACAAACAAAATATGATTATAACGCATTGAAACTTGAATATTTCAAATCCGACATCGACGAAATCAAGTGATTTTGGATTGATAAAGGTTTGAATTACAATTCACGCGTTGCAACAATGACGAAAGGACGGTGACAAGAAAAACAAGAACGAAGGAAATCAATTCTTGAAAAAACACTTGAACGCCAAAAGGACAAGATTTCCAAAGAACTTGAAATTCCCGTTGAAGATCTTTTGAAGATCAAAAAAGATGTGATTGATTTGATGAAACATAAAGTCAAACAATACACGCAAAAAGTTGAACTTGCGGTTGACGGTGAAGACGTTCCGATCAATACAAAGGATTTGGAAAAGATCCGGAAGGTTGCAAAAGTTGAATTGGGTGAACCAATGATCGTGACAAAGAACGAATGAAAAACAACACTTGAAACATCATGACCGTTGGTTGAAATTATATGTTCGGAAGACGCGGACGAAACGGAAGACGATGAAACGGAAGACGACGAATAAACGTCGTTTTTTTTATTTGCATTTTTATTTTCAAACAATATAAAAATATTATCATTTCATCGATGAAAAAATAATATCATGTTTGAAAAATGAAACAACCTTTGATCCATAAATCGAAAAATTTCAAGCAATAAAAAGAAGCGGGTTCATTTGAATTTGTTGGTTGCGCTTTTTTGAATATCACGTCAAGCAATCAAGAACGAATGTTGCAAAATGAAAATTGATTTGTCCGATGAATTACAAGTTGCGGTTTATATCAAAAACAAATTAAAATGACAAATAAAATAAAATTGTTTCCAAAGCAAACCAAAGTCCGAAAGGTTTTGACAAATCAAAAAAATCCCGTTTTGGAATTGTTGATTGGGGGCGGTGCGGGTTGATCCAAAACATTCACCGGTTGTTTGCGGTTGACGACAATGTGTTTGAATTTTCCGTGAACGCGTTGGTGATTGTGACGTTCAAAAATGAAAACGTTGAAAATGACATCATTGAAAACATTGACGAAACTTTTGACGAATGAATTTTGATTTGTTGAATGAAAGGATTTCAAGATCACATGATCAAATGATCCACAATCACCAAACACCGTGACATTCATGAATTGATCCGAAATTCTTTTGTTGGATTTGAAATATTACCCGTCACTTGATCCGGATTTCGACGATTTGTGATCACTTGAATTGACGGGTTGATTTATCGACGAAGCGGTTCAAATATCAAACAAAGCATATCAAGTTTTTAGTTCAAGGATCGGAAGACGAAAAAACGACGAATATTGATTGAAACCAATGTTGTTGTTGTCATGCAATCCATGAAAAAATTGGGTTTATCAAGATTTTTATAAACCACAAAAAGCGTGAACGATCCAACCACACAAAAAGTTCATTCAAATTCTTGCAACGGACAATCCATATTGTCCGAAAGATTACATTCAAAAATTGTCACTTATGCCGGATTGACCGATGAAACAACGTTTGTTCTTTGGGAATTGGGAATATGACGACGACACAAACAAAATTTTTTCATATCGTGATTTGCAAAGCATTTTCACCAATCCATGAATGACGGGTGACAAATACATCATCACCGATGTTGCGGGTGCATGAAAGGACGACACGATCGTCACGGTTTGGGATTGACGAAAGATCATTGACACCGTGATTGAAAACAAATCCACGCCGGAAACCGTCAAGCATATCATGCAACAAAAGCAAATCGAATACAATGTGAAAACAAAAAACATGGTTTATGACGGATCTTGATTGTGACGGTGATTGTCCGGATTGTGATGTGAAATATTTCAAGGTTGATCAAAACCAATTCCAACCAAAGACGCAACGGATCAAGAAAAAGAATGATTGAACAAAACATATTTGAATTTGCGTTCACAATGTTTTTTCATGCTTGCAAAATGGATCAAGGACGGTTCATTGTCGATCCCGAATATTGACGACGATTTGAAAACAAGGATTTTGGAAGAACTTGACGTCATTCAAGCATGGAAAATCGAAAAGGATTGACCGTTGCAAATCATACCAAAGGAAGAAATAAGAAAAATTTTGTGACGTTCACCGGATTTTGCGGACGTGATTTCAATGCGTGTTTATTTTGAATTGATCGAAAGAAACGATCCAATGTTTTATTAAGAAAAAACAAAACATGAAAACAGTTGCACCACCATTCATTGATCAAAAAACATTTGATTGATTGAAAAGCCGTGAAAAAGCATATTTGGTTTTTTTATATCAAAAGCGTTTCACGAAAACCCAAATCATGAAAAGATTGTTCATTGACAATGAAAGGACATTCCAAAGATTGCAAAAGAAAATGTCGGATTTGATCCAACGTCAAAATGACGCAAAGTGAATGCACCCACTTGAAAAATAAAAAAAAACCAATAAAAACAAATTGCAAAAAAATTTTATTTTCTTTTCAAAAAATCATGTCAAGATACATTTGAAGAAAAATCAACGTCGGGTTCGGAAAAGAAACGACAAGGTGAACAGCCGTTGCACCCGCAATTCGATGTCCAAAATCAACAATGGAATTTGATGAAAAATCCGAAAAAGTGATTGACGAAAGTTCAATCGGAGTGATTGAAGACAGTTTTGACGGACATGTTTCAAAACAACGGGCGGAATGATCTTTGGAGTGCAACGTTTATGCAAACGTCATTTGATACATTCTTTTGAACGTTTTCGGAAGCGTTTCAACAACAAGTTCCGGCGGTGCGTATGAACACGAATTTTCAGTTGCCGAAAATAATCAACACCAATCATTGACAATTGGAGTTGCGGACGATACACAAGACAAGCAATTTCCGCTTGCAATGGTGAACACGGTTGAAATCGGTGCGGAAGTTGGTGACTTTGTAAAAGCAAACATTGAATTCAGATCAAAGAAATGATCAAATGCAACATTGACACCAACATATTCAAACGATTATGCAATGTTGTGAAAACATGTGAAAGTTTATTTTGCGGACGATCTTGCATGACTTGACAGCGCAACCGCCGTGAACGCAACAAATTTCACATTGACGATCAACAAGAACATCGAAGACGTTGACGTTCTTTGAAGCGTTGAACCAAACGATTTTTGCAACACGCAATTCACGGTTGAATGAAATGTTGAACTTTTACGAGATGACGAAACATATCAATCACTTTATAAGGATTGAACAAAGAAAGCAATGAGAATTCAAATAGTTGACACAAACAACACAATTTGAACATCAAGCAATCCAACATTGACTTTTGATCTTGCAAGCGTGATCATGACGGAATTTGCAAAGACACAAGACAATGACGCATTGATCCGTCAAGGAATTGATTTCAAAGCACTTTATTCAATGAGTGACGCAAAGATGATCAATGCAACTTTATTGAACACAAAATCATCTTATTAAAATTTTATTTTTTAGAAAATACCAATGTTGAAAGAATATTCGAAAAAACTTGCGAATGAAATTGCAAGCAAAATTTGAATGGTTCAAGTCAAAGAAAATGTTGAAAATTGAACATTCAAAGTCGTTGCAAGTGACGAAACGGTTGATCGTTCCGGTGAAACAATAAAAATCGACAGTTGGGATTTGAAAAATTACATGAAAAATCCAATCATTTTGTTTGGACATGATTATCGATCACTTGACAGCATTGCGGGAAAAGCAACAAACGTTTATGTTGAAAAAAATCAATTGATCGTTGAAGGGGTTTTTGCATGAACCGAACCCGCACAAATGTTGCGTCAATTATATGACGAAGGGATCATGAAAACCGTTTCCGTTGGGTTCATTGCAAAAAAGCGTGATCCAAACAATCCAAAAATAATCACGGAAGCCGAATTGCTTGAATTGTCATTCGTTCCCGTTCCTTGCAATCCGAACGCATTGTCTTTGAATAAGGACGTTTTGAATGCAATGGTTGAAAAATGATTGATCAAGGAAATTGATGAAACGAATTCCGACGATCCAACAAAAGAAGGTGATCAACAAGAAAACGTTGACGAAACAGTTGAAACAGTTGACGAAAACGTTGATCAAGATGTTGAAGAAAACGAACAACCGGTTGAAGAAACCGACGATCAAAAAGACGGTGAAGAAAAACCACTTGACAACGAAAGTGAAAAAAGCATAAATGAAAAAGAAATTGTTGATCTTTGAGAATATGACGAACCTTTGTGAAAACAAATGCGTGATAAGATCAAGGAAAAACAAGTTTCCGACAAAATCCACGTTTCGATTGTTGAAATATATGCAAAGCATTTCATTTTCGAACTTTGGGTTGATTATGACGACGTTGATGAATTCAACGAAGACATGTTGTGATTTTACGATCAAGCATATTCATTGAACGAAAACGTTGTTGAATTTGTTGGTGACGCCGTAAAGGTTGAACCAAAAACCGTTTGGATTTCGAAAGGACATTCAAACGCAATCAAGGATTTGATTTCCGAAATAAAAGGATCTTGAACGTCCGATGACAAGGACGACGACGTTGAAAAAGCGCACGCAAAGATCCAATTGCAAAAAGAAGCATTGCAAAATGTTTCGAAAGTTGTGTCAGACGCATTGCACAAAATCAAATTATAAAAAAACCTTTTTATTCTTAATTTTACAAGAAAAATGGATCAGAAACAATTACAAGAAACACTTGAAACAACTTTGAAAGAAGTTCTTCCATGAGTTGTTGACGCAACCGTTGACGCAAAAATGGACGAAAAAGTTTCAAATTTAGAAAACGCAATTGCGGATCTTAACAAGTCAATCAAAATGTGAGTTGACGAAGAAAAAGAAAATGTGAACGAAGCAAAGAAAGCAATGTGAAAATTCTTCAAAGCACTTGCAAAATGTCACAACGACGCCGAAGTTGCACAAGTAAAAGCAACATATTTGAACGAATGAACAGACGCCGAAGGTTGATACATGGTGCCGGTTGAATTTGCAAGGGAAGTTTTCAGAATTGCCGGTGACGCCGGAATTGTCAGAAAATACGCAAGAATAATCCCAATGTGAACAGACACAAAGAACATTTCAACAATCACAAATTCAATTGTTGCATATTGGACAGACGAAGGGGAAGCATACACATGAAGCAAACCAACCGTTTGACAATGTCAACTTGTTGCATATAAAGTGACGGCGCTTGTAAGTGCAACAAATGAATTGATCGAAGACAACATGACAGATCAAGAAGTTTGGACATTGATGTCAGAATTGATCGGTGAAAAGATTGCCGAATTCGAAGACGAAAATGTTCTTGTTGCAAGTTCAAAGTTTACAGCATTACTTGCAAACACAGATGTGAACATCACAACAATGTGAACATGAGAAGAATTTGCAAATATTTCATACGACGATTTGATCGACGTTGTGAGAAGCGTTCCAATGAAATATAAAAAAGGACAACCACGTTGGTTCATGTCACAAGACATTGTGAAATATATTGAAAAATTAAAAGACAACGAAGGACAACCAATATTCTTTGCAACAAGATCAATCAGAGATTGACAACTTGAAAATTTCCTTCTTTGATACCCACTTGAAATCGTTGACGCAATGCCATGAGATACAACAAGCGGTGCAAGCAAAGCATTTGTGCTTTTCGGAGATCTTAGAAATTGGGCGTTCGGTGATAGACGTCAATTGTCTTTAAGTGCTTGATATTTAAGCGGAAATTGGGAAAAAGACATTCAATCATTAAAAGCAAGCGAAAGAATTGCCGGTGCTTGTATATTTCCAAAAGCATTTGGAGTTTTGAAGTCATGAGTTGCAAGCGCATAATTTGACGCAATATCACAAGGGCGGATTTATTCCGCTTTTGTGAATATTGTTTCAGATTTTATTTTGTAAACAATCAAAACCATGTCAAAGAAAAATCGTAAAGTTTCAGATGAAACAATTGAAAATCAAAACGTTGATGTAAACGAAAACGAAAGCAACGAAAACGTTGAAAATGAAAACGAGTTGAACAACAATCCAACCGACGAAACAAACAACGCGGAAAATTCACAACCCGACGAAACAAACGGGGAAAATGACGAACAAAATGATTGAAACGAAAACGAAAGCAACGAAAACAACGAAGCAAAATCCGAAGATTTCCATGACAAGATCCAAAACACATCAATTTGACGCGTGAAAGTTGTTGCAAAATACAATCACGGATCATTTGAAAAAGGTTGTGAATATGAAGTTTCAAAAAAGGTTCTTGAATTATACAATGGAATATTTGATGTTTTATAAAGTAAACAATCAAAACATGGACGTTTGCATTTTATCAAAAAATCAATAAAAGATAAATGCAAGCGTTTTTTTATATAATATTTTCCAACAAATGCCAAATGATCCAATAAGTGACGAACAAAATTTGAACAATGCCGTTTTGTATGTGAAAACGGTTTTGTGAATTACATGAACCGATCAAGACAATCTTTTGAAAATATATGTTCAAAGTTGTGTTGCAAAGATCTTTGAAATGACATGAATTGATTTGTTGCAAACATGATCCGTTTCAAAGAAATTTGACGGTGCATGACAAAGAATTTTGTTTTTGCCAAATTACATTTCAGAATTGACAAAAGTTCAATATAATTGAAACCAATGGTGAACGCCGGATCGAAAAGATTTCGACGCCAATTCATACGTTTTGAAAGACGATTGACAACTTGTTTTCAAATCATGATTGCCAAGATGATATTGAAACATTTTGATCGAATTCAAATATTCGTTCACGGATTTCAATTCAATTCCAAGAGATCTTGCGGATCTTAAACTTGCACTTGCATTGTTGGTTTGAAATATAAAGTCAACGCAAGAAACAACATGATATTCAAGCGAAAGCGTTTCATGAACAACGATCACGTTTGACAAAACAACAATCACATCAAACGTTCAATCACTTTTGGACAAATATATTGTTTTTGGTTTATAAAAAGAAGACATCATGCAACAATTCAAACTTGATTATTTCACCGCAAGCGTCAAGCGTCTTTGATACACAACCGACGCAAGCGGAAACAAAAAATCCACATACACAACAACATCAACAAGCGTCAAATGATACCTTTCACCCGTTTGAACAAACAATCAAGATGTTTGACTTGATAGGTTCGGACAAGTTCGAAACTTTGAATGCAACGCACCTTTTGACGTGAAAGAAAGTGACATCATGACAATCGACGGCGTTGATTATGAAGTGAAATCATTTGCACGCGTGAAATGAATTCAAATCGATCGTGTTCGTGTTGTTTTAGTTCTTCCAAAAAACGAATAAAATGATCGACATTGAACGAAAGGAAAAACAACTTGAACAAATCACGGACAAGTTTTGATCCGACGTCGTTCAACAAATGTTGGATCGTTCAATCAAAAAAGCCGTGACGGTTTTGCAAAGATACGCAACACAAGAAGCACCAACGGATCAATGACGTTTGAGAAATGATTTTCACACGGAATTCAAGAAATCATGGTGACGTTTATTCAATCCGACAAGATATGCAATATTTGTTCACGAATGAACCAAACCACACTTTGCGCCAATTGATAAGTTGCAAGGACGGGCGGATCGTCATTCAATTCCGGTTGGAATGTTGCGAAGATCCATTGCAAGAAAATGAACGAAAGCAAATCCATTCATGGATCGTGCGGTTGAACAAGGTGAAAAACAAGTTGATGAAATATTTGCAAGCGAAATCGACAAAATGTTTTTAGAAATTACAAAATAAAGTCATGATCAAAATTCAAGATGTCAGAAATGCAATTCAAACGAAACTTGAAACGTTGACGGGTGAAAACAAAGTTTTTGTTCAAGCGTCAAATTATTTCACGCAAAAAGCAACATGATTTCCATTTGTGATGTTTGAACCGTCGGAAATGTCTTCCGTTTACGAAGACACCGCGAACAATTACAGAAATTTTGTGTTTCAAATTGTGATCGTTCAAGAAATGAACCATGTGACACGCGGTGAAGCAATGGACATTCTTTTGAATTGCTTTGAACAAATGATTGACGCGTTTGATCAAGATTGGACGCTTTGATGAGTTGTTCAACAAGTTGACGCAACCAATGGTGAATTTGGTGAAATCGACATGGAAAAATGACCATGTCTTTATTTATCAAGCAATTTGAATTGCCGTGTTTTAGTTCCTATATCATAAAAAACCATGAAAGAATTCAAATTTTTTCCACGTGAAAAAGACAAGAAACCGGAGATCAACGAACCGGTTGAAAATGTTTCCGACATTGATGTCGGTGACATAAAAGAAGACGTTGAAAAAAGTCAAAAGAAAAATAATAATTGAAAAAAGAAAACTTTTAATTCCGAAAAATAAAAAAATGGGTTGGATCAAAAACATCAAAGATTTGTTTCAATGATCGAACAAATGATTTGTTGAAACAAGTTGAACCGGAATTGACGATTGATTGTTTGTTGATTTGTTCAACGAATATTCAAGCCGTGATTTGCATAAATTATCAAAAACCGATTATTTGAATTTTTACAAATGACGGTGCTTTGTTGCGGTTTGAACTATTGCACAAGCGGTTGCGCAATTGGATCGTCAAGTGACGGACGGGAAATGAAAACCGATCAATGATCCTTTGCTTGATTTAATTTCGGACGAATTTTTGTTGAACGTCGTTTCATTCATGAAATTGAACGGGGGCGTGTATATTCGAAAAAACATGGTTGGAAACAAAGTTCAATCATTGAATATTTTGCGTCCGGATTTAGTTCATGCAATATTGAACGCGGACAAAACCGCAATTGATCATTATGACTATGAATATTGACCAAATAAAAAAAGAAGGTTTGAAGTGAGTGAAATCATTTCGATCCAAAATTTCAACCCGCGTTTTCCATACCCGTTGAACATTGAATGATTGTCCGATGTTCAAGCAATTGCAACCGCAATTGACGCGGATTATCAAGCGTCAAAATGGAATTGGAAATTTTTCTATAATAACGCAAACGTTGACGGGGTTCTTGAAACCGAACAAAACCTTTCACCCGAAAGCGTTGAAAAGATCCAAAACAAGCGGGATCAAAAATACAGATGAACCGACAATTCACACAAGATCGGAATTTTGACGGGTGGTTTGAAATACAAACCAATGAATGCAAGTCAAAAGGAAATGGATTTTGTTGAAAGTCGTCGTTTCAATCGTGATGAAATTCTTTGATTTTTCCGCGTGCCAAAAGCAATGATTGGATTGGGTGAAGGTGACAACGCATTGAATGTTCGTTCGTTTGAACAAATATTTGCACGTCAAGTTGTTCAACCACTTGCAAAAAGAATTGCACGATCTTTGAATTATGAACTTTTTGGGGAAGGAAAACGATTTGAATTTGTGAACATAGTGCCAAACGATCTTGAACAAACACGTCAAGATCGACTTGCAAACGGAATGACATTGAATGAATTCCGTGCAACAAGAAATCTTCCGCCGGTTGCGGACGGTGACAAGTTGCGTTCCGCGTATATATTGGGGGCGTATGGTGCGGGAAGTGACGCATGAAACGCCGAACAAGAAGTTGTTGATCTTGACAAGGAAATTGAAAAACCAACCATGAAAGATGTGAAGTTGAAAAACAAGATCGATTGAATGATCGAAAAATCGATCAAGGAAAACACACGTTGAACGGAAGAATTCAATCAAAGATATTGGGAAGCCAAAATGCAAAGAAACAACAAGTTTGATCAATTATATTTGGACAAGATCGAAAAAGTTTTCGAAAAGCAACAAAAGGAAATTTTGGACGAATACAAGAAACGACACAAAGAAAATGTTGTTGAATGAAAGTCCGTGAAGGTTTCCAAAAAAGCGGAAATGAATTTTCCATTGCTTTCGATCGAAAAACGGGCGTTGATTTATTATCAATTCTTGAAGGACACACAAAATGATCTTGTGAAATCGGAAGCCGAACAAGCATTGATTGAAGTTTGACTTGTGCAAGATTTCGTGATTTCCGACACATTGGAAAAACAATTGATGAAAAATATTGAAAAATTTGCGTGATCCATTGACACGGACACGAACAAAAAATTGCAAAATAATTTCGAACAAATATTGTCACAATGACTTTCATTTGACGAATGAAAAGATTTGTTGCTTTCAACCTTTGATGAATTGAAAACAACACGTGCGGAATTGATCGTCAGAACCGAAACAATCCGTGCATGAAATCGGGGTTCGGAATTATGACGGAAGCAATCGGGGGTTGTTGAAAAAAAACAACGATACACCGCACTTGATGAACGCGTTTGTGAATTTTGTTGACCGATGAATTGAAAGATCGTTTGATTGTCGGAAAACTATTTCAACAAAAATGATGTTTTAATCGGTGCAAACGGACATGAATTGAAACTTGATTATTCGTCCACACCATACCCACCATTGCACCCGAATTGCCGTTGCGTGATTTTGCCGGTGATTGAATAAAATTTGTTTTTAATTATTAAAAAAAAATAAGTATGGAAAAAACCTTTTGAAAAGACGTGATCGTTTTCAAAGAAACAATCAACATGCGTGATCGACAAACGATTTCGAATGTGATCAAGAAACGAAACGAAGACAAAGACGAAATGCAAATGACGTTTGACATTTTTCCGGTTTGGGTTGTTTCAATAAACGGACAAACGGAAATGACGGACGATCAAAAAAAAGAATGGATTGAAAACTTGACGGATTTCCAAATGTTCAAAGAAATTGGTGAATTTATTGGTGAATTGCAAATGAAAGCGTCATGAATTGACGAAAAAAAAAAGATAAGTTCACCTTTGAATTCGACAAATTGAACAACACTTGAAAAATAAGTTCAAACGATCCGGAAATCATGGAAATCTTATTCATTGAAAAATATCACCGGACGCATGACGAATATTTGAACACGCCAAAATCGATCATTGATTTGATGTTGTTGAAGTGGTGATCCGACGCAAAAGCCGAAAGAAAAAACAAGAAATCTTTATCAATTAAAAAATAGGGAATGTCTTCATCAAAAGTTCTTGAAATAATTGTGAAAGCAAAAGATCAAGCGTCAAAATCGTTTGATGAAATTTCGAAGAATTCGAAAAAATTGGAAGACAGTTTGAAGAATGTGAAAAAATATTCATGAATTGCAACAACCGCACTTGCATGATTGGGTGCCGTTATGGTGAAACAAGCAATGGACATTGAACCGGTGAAAAAATCATTTGATCAATTGTCACAATCGATCGGTGAAAATTCCGACGCAATGTTGAAGTCATTGAAAGAAGCGTCAAAAGGTGCGGTTTCCGAATATGATCTCATGCTTGCGTCAAACAAAGCAATGAAATTGTGAGTTGCGCAAAATACGGAAGACATGACGAAGTTGATGAAAATTGCAAGACTTTATTGACAACAAATGTGACAAGACGTCACAAAATCATTTGATGACATCGTGACATGACTTTGAAGGTGATCCGCAATGATCCTTGACAATCTTTGAATTGTTGTGAACCAAACGGAAGCGCAAGAATTATATGCACAATCACTTTGAAAAACCGTTGATCAATTGACGGACGCCGAAAAAAAGCAAGCATTGGTGAATGCAACTTTGATTGAATGACAAAAAGCACTTGACGAATTTGGTGAACCCGCACAAACCATGCAAGAAAGAATGTCCGAATTGAAAAATTCATTCACGGAAATGTGAACAAGAATTTGAACCGCAATGTTGCCGGTTTTGGAAAAATTACTTGAAAAAATTCAACCGGTGGTTGACAAAATAGTTCAACGGGTTGAAGCAAATCCCGAACTTGCGTCAAACATTTTGATTGCGGTGACCGCAATTTCATGATTGGTTTTTGTTTTGTCGTCAGTTGCACCGGCGGTTTCAACGGTGATTTCAATTTTCACAACGATGTGATCTTTTATCACGTCAACACTTATTCCGGCGGTTTGATGACTTTCAACGGCGTTGGGTGCGGTTTGATTGACACTTGCGGTTTGGTGATTGCGGGAATGACTTTCATGGTTGGAAGAAAAGATCATTTCAACCGATGAACAAATTGCAATTTATCAAGAAGCAATTTCCGCATTGGACATTCAATTGCAAAATTGAACGATCACGCAAGAACAATACAATGAAAAGGTTGCCGAATATCATGGATTGATTGCGGAAGCCGAAGCAAAATCAAGAACTTTTGGTTGATATTTGAAAGACGAATTCAACGAAACATTGCAAATGATGACGTTCAAGAATGGAAAATTCAATGAATGACGACAAGCAACGGTGACATTGATGAAAATGTTGCGGGAATGGTTGAAAAATGTTGCCGACAGGATCACGAACGTTTTTGTGAAAGCAATCGACAGCGCAATCGATCGTTTGCGTGAATTACGAAGACGGGCGCAAAAAGTAGGTGCGGACATTTGATCAACCGTTTCGAATGCGTGGAGTGCAACCAAAAATCGAGTTTCGAACGCATTTCAATGATTTGCAAATGGTTGACATGTTGCATGAAACGTGCCAATTCTTGTTGGTGAAAAATGACCGGAATTGTTTGTTCCGCAAACATCATGAAACATCATTCCAAATGACGAAATGTGATGAAACAACGTTGTTGTGAATGTGAATTTCGGGGGCGTTGCAATCAATAATTGAATGGACGCGTCGGATCTTGCAAGCACGATCACCGATGTGATCACAAGAAATCTTGAACTTTATCAAAAAGGGATTTATTAAGTAAAAACAACACAAAATGCCAAATCTTGCACAATTTAATCAAAACTTGTTGAACAGCGGTGCGCCGATCCGTTGATCCGGTTGAATTGCCGATGAAATAATTTTCAACGACTTTTGATTGCAAAATCAATATTTTGTGACAAACAAAATCAATTTCCGAAACATGCCGTCGATTGATTTGTTGACATATTCCAACCCAAAAAATGACGGTGGTGGGGTGCTTGATCGTTTTTACAAAGAAAGATCAATCACAATGGAATGAACAATTTTGTGAAAAGACGCGGAAGACATTGAAACAAGGATTGACGCAATGAAAAAAGCGTTGTCGATCAAAACTTGATTTTTGCAAATGAAAATTGCGTGAAAATATAGACGCATTTTGTGTTCTTTGACGAATTCCGACATCATAAACCGTGAACACTATGACGTCAACCGTTGAACATACAAATTGAAGTTCACGGCGCTTGATCCATTCCGAAGTGAAAAAGAATGGACATCAAAATTGTTTTCATGAATAAACGCGGACATCAACGAAGACATCATGAACGAAGGATCGGAATATTCAAATCCAATTATAAACATTTTGGTGAATAGTGCGTCAAGCGTCACAACATTGAAAAACAAGATCGGTGACAATGAATTGATCGTGACGCAATCATTGACGGGTGGTGACATTTTTGAAATCAATTCAATTGCGAAGACGGTGACAATCAATTGAAATTCGATTGATTTTTCTTGAAGGTTTCCAAACTTTCAAAGCGGGATCAATACATATTCAATGGATTGTGATTGAACCTTTGACTTTGACATTGCAATTTTATTTCCAAAAAATTATTTGTAAAAATGCCGGAAGCAACAAACGTGCAAATCACATGAACCGTTGCCGTTGGTGGATTGTTGACGGTTCAATATACATATTCGGGAAGCAATCCCGAATGAAACACGGAGTTTCAACGATACCGCAACAACGAAATGATTGCGGGTGAAAATTCCAACACATACACAATCAAAATCACGGATCAATCATGTGATCTTGTTTGTGCGGTTGCACCGGTTGACGATCAAAACAATGTTGGTGAAATTGCATATTCCGAACCGTTCACAATTGAATTGTATTCGGAAGAAGTGAAACCAATTGAAAAACAATACATCGTGAAATTATATGATCAAGACATGACGTTTTTGAAAGTCATTCCCGCATGAATAATCACAAGGGATTTGAAATTTCAAGAAACGATCAATGCGTGACAATGAGAATTGACAATTGACGTGAATTTGCCGATCGATACAAACTTTTTTGAAGACGCAATGTTTGTGAAAGTATATGTGAACAACGCACAATGAATGCAAGATTTGTTGATTTATACATGACAAATTTCACAAATTGAACGTCAATTTTCCAATAATCAAGAAAACATCAAAGTGATTTGTTTGTCGTTGCGGGCGTTGTTGGACAATGTGATCATAAGAAACGACGCGGGTGATCCAACGTTTTCAAAGACGGGTGATCCGGCGGACATCATGAAATTTATTGTCGATTATTTTTCGACGATTTACCCGTGACTTGTTTCATATACGTGAACAAGTATTCAAACATATTGAACAACAATCACGATCGAATTCAACAAGATTTCATGCCAAAAAGCAATCAAAAATCTTGTGAAAGGTTTGAACTTTTATTCGTTTATTGGTGCGGACGGCGTTGTCGAATATAAACCAAAACCAAACGCACCAACACATTTGTTGACGTATGGAAAAGACATCATTCAATTGACAATTCCGGAAAACACGGAAAACATTCAAAACGTGGTGCAAGTTTCATACATGGACAACAATGTTGAAACATTCACATCGATTGCAACGGATCAAGCAAGCGTGGACAAATACATGCACAAGGAAACAATTTTGTCACGTTCGGATTTGAAGGATCAAACAAGTGCGGATTTATACCGTGACGAATATTTGCAAGACAACAAAGACGCAAAACAAAACATTCAACTTGTTGTGAATTCGTTGTTTGACATCGAATATTTGCACCCGTGACAAACGGTGAAAATAAGAAATCTTTGATTGAATATCGACAACGCACAAATTCAAAATGTCCGTTATCAATACGAACAATGCCAATTGACGTTGGAATATTACACAACCATTTGACAACAGATCTTTAATTCTTAATATAAAGTCATGAGATACGATCAATATATTCTTAAAAACAACGTATTTGCGGAAATTTATGCACCAATTTCATCACTTGCAACCACAATTCAAGTGAAATCATGACAAGGTGCAAGATTTTGAAATGCGTTTCCGCAATTGTTGACGCTTGAAAACTTTGACGACACATGAAAAGTTTTGAAACGTGAGATCGTAAAGTTGACGGGCGTTTCGGGTGATGTTTTGACGGTTGTTCGTTGATTTGCACCATGTCCACCAAGTGACGACGCAAACGGACAATGACAATCAACGTTTTCGTTCAATGCGGACGACAAAATTTCACTATATATTCCAAAGGAAATTTTTGATCGTATTGCGGACGCAATCGTGGATCTTTATGACAACGGAAACGATCGTGTTTTTATTACATGAACCGGTTGATTGTGAATTCAGATCACCGCATGAAATGTTCGTGTTTGAAACGAAGAATTTGAATACAATGGTTGAACCGCAACATTGAACAACAACGCCACAAATTATGTCATGCTTGACGGTGCGTGAACAATTGTGATCGATACAACATGACGGGATCAAAAGAAAGCAAAGATTGCAACGATCGTGACGTCCGGCGGTGAAATCACATCATTGAAACGTTGGAAAATGGATCTTTTGGGTGGTGAATTTGGTGGTGGTGGTGGTTTCAAAAATATTTCAAATTGTGTTTATTTTCAATGACGTTTGGTTGAATTTATTGCGGATTGACAACATTGGGTTTTGACGTATGAACGCGGACGTTTGAAAACCGCAACAACCGGTGAAAAAACATACACAATGACATATTCAAATTGAAAATTGACCGGTGCGGTTGAAAGTTAAAAAATATTTTTATTCTTTATTTTCAAAAAAATGAGTTTAGTCATAAACAGCAACGAAACATGAATGATCAAATATTCGGACACAGTTTTTGACGATGGACATTGATATCCGGATTTCAACCAAATTTTGATCAAACCTTCTTTTTGACAAATTGTTGCCTTGCCAAATGCCGTTGAAACGGTGAATTGAACATCAATCCACAACCTTTCGTCAAACATAAGGGAAGACACCCGAAATCATTGTCCGAGTGACTATTGACAATGATGAATTGCGGTTTGTTGATGAAGAACATCTTGAAGTTCAACAATTTCAAATTTATTGGTTGCAACACCAAAATCATTGACAGCATGAAAAACGGTTTGAAAAGAAATCATTTATGCTTGAATTTTATGGACGGCGTCGTCAGCGGATTATATAAAAGAAAGGGCGTGAATTTTGCACACGGATTGATCAATCACATATATGACGGAAGAACAAACATTGTCACCAAAAAATACTTGAATGGATTATGGTGCGCCCGGTGCAAATACGGTGAATAATCTTTTTTACGATTTTGTTTCATTAAAAATGACAACAAGTTGATTTGTGACGGCGGAAGGTGATAGAATTGTTGTCAATATAAGTATGCAAAGATCGTCAAGTTCGAATAGGTGGTGATTTGTTGGATTTTGACATGATTGTGCGGGGGCTTGTGTTGCATTTTATAGTCAATCAAACACAATCATTCACCCGTGAATGCAAATTCCTTGTTGTCCAATTCAAGTTTCGATCGAATAATTTATTTTTTGAAAAATCAAATCATGGAAAATGTAAACGAAGAAATCATTTCAACAAATGTTGAAGAACCGATCATTCCAACGCATGAATTTCCGGAAGAAGACGACATGCAAGCATTTTGGAATGATCCAACAAAAGCATGCGAATGAATGCAAAAGAAATATATTTGAATGACTTTTGCGGAATATCAAGAATATTGGAATTCTTTGAAGGATTACGATTGACCGGTTGGGGAATATGAAGAACTTGTTGATCAAGAATATTCAAATCCGTTCACGCATGAAACAAAGACAATCAAAATTTTGCATGAAATTCCACAACCCGATCCAATTGATGTGATTGCGGAAAAGATCAAAGAATTGCGTTTGAAACTTATTCTTTGAACTATTACGGACGAAGAACGTGAAATGTTAAAACTTTTAATTTGATAAAATTTCAACCATGACGACACCAAAAAGCGTTGAAATTTTAGAAATCGAAATGAAACAAATGAAAGAAACAATCAACAAGATTGATGAAAATGTTTCAAAGATTTCGTCGTTCATTTTTGAATGATGAATTGAACAAAAGTTCGTTTCACAAAAGACATTTGAATTGACGGTTGAAGCGTTGAACAAAGAACTTGAACAAAAGCAAAAAGCGTTGGACGACTTGAAATCAAATCAATCAAAAGTCATTCGAATTGTGATCACGGCGGTTTTGTCCGCAATTTTGGGGTTGGTGATCAAAACAAATTTGTTTTAATTTGTAAAAAATAAAATCATGGAAAGCGTTCTTTTGAGTATTGCCGGCGGGTTGATCACGCAAATTGTGACATGGTTGTCGATCAAAACAAAAATTAGTCAAACAACGTTGTCAATTCTTTTGCCAATTGTTTTTGGTGGGATTTATTACGCCGTCAGAAAATATTTCATCGACGACGCAACACGACAACAAATCGTTTGATTTATTTCCGGATCATACGCGTCTTGACAATTGTTTTATAATTTCCGGAAACAACAATGACGAATTGATAAAAAATAATTTTAATTTGTAAAAAATAAACGTATGGAAAACGAATTCACAACGGGTGCATTGTGCAAAAGTCCCGAAGAAATGGACAAAAGGGATTTCGAAACGGAAATGGTGATGTGAACGGTGACGGACGACATGTTGAAGGATCTTCCGGAAGAAATTGACTTGATCAAGGAAATTTCGGAAACATACAAACAAGGATCAATTCCATGTTGCACCGCAACCGCAATTTGTCACGCCGTTTTGATCGAAAACATTTTCGATCACATGAACAACAAAATCTTTTTGGATCAAAAGAAACAATGGACGGAAAATCAATGAAAGGAATGGAATGAAAACGCGGGTGGTGATTATTTGGAAAACGCATTGAAAGGTGCAAGAAAAAATGGAATAAAATGAAAACTTGCGGATTGATCCGATTTTTCATTCAAGATCGATTGATATTCATATTCATGACGAAACAAAGATTTTGAAAGGTTCTTGAAAGTGATTGCATATTATTTGAACATCAAAAAACCTTTATATTGGAATTTTAGGTGAAACGCAAAAACATCAAAGGAAATGTCCGCCGGTGAAATTGTGACGGTTTATAAACAAAACGAAACAACACGGTGACATGCAATCGTTCTTTGAAAGATCGATTTCAAAAGAAAGATCGTTTGATTTGCAAATTCACGACAACGAAACACGGAAAACAAGGATTGATCAAAAACATTGTCCGTTTTCGAAATATCATTTGACGTCTTCAAACAACTATTGGAAAACGATGTGTTTGGTTGGAGATATTGGGAAATTTGGGATTTCAAAGACATCAAAGTTGATCCATTGTTCATTGATTTTGCGGGCGTTGACGAAAACACGGAAGCATTCAAAGCGGTGAAACGGGCAAAGGAAAATTGATACATCAAAGGAGTTCCGCAAGAATGATGAAATCGTCTTGAACCAAATCGTCCAATGACAAGATTGGAAATGTTGTTGGTTTTATATAGAATTTTTGGTTGAAAACCATTTCAAAATCAATAAAAAACAATTGCAAGTCTTTGCGGGTTTGCAATCCATACGAAGACGGATCGTCATGATCCGTTTTTGTTTTCAAAAAAAACGACATGGTTTTCACGTCGTTTTCGTTTGGTTTTTTGTTGGTTTTTATCAATTCCGGTGCGGTTTTACAGTTTTTGAACGGTGAATGAATTTCCGTCACGGAGTAGGGGGGCAAACATGTCATCGGAGTTTGAACACGCAAAGATTTTTTCAAGAACATCACGCGTCACATTTTTGTTCAAGATCCTTGCATTGTTTTCACCACGAACAAGAACACCAACGCGTTCAAGATTATCACCAATTTTTTTGAAATCTTTTGGTGACATTCCAAATTTCATTTTTGCGTTCATGAATGGAAATCATTTTTGATCCAACAAGAATGAAATCAAATCCGATTTTTCAAACCCGTCAATTGCGTCTTTTGGTTCGTTTGTTGTTGGTTGCATGAATTCAACATGCGGGATCATTTTTCAAATTTTCATGAAACCCGAAACAATCGTGTCAAAAAATGCAAATAAATTCACACAAAGAATTCAACCGACAAATATTCGTTGCGCGTGAATGAAATCCAAAGTTTGCATTTTTCACACAAATCACAAGCCGAAAATCACCGCGCAAATGATCCGTTTGTCAATCCGTCGGATCAAGGATTGAAAGATTTTTCATTTTTCGATCGATTTGACGATCTTTGATTTGATTGCGTTTTTAATCATTTTTTGAAAGTTCATCAAGTAAAAGTTGGGAAATTTCCGATTGCACTTTCATCATTTTTTCGATTGTGCGTTTTCGTTTTCTTAAAATTTCGGATCTTTTGAAAATGTCGGGTTCTTTGCAATAGTCAACCCGAAGACATTTTGATTTGTTGCGTAAAGTTTCACAACATTTGATTTTTGTTTCCATGTTTGGTTTTTGTAAGGAATAAAAGCGTCATATTTTTAATTTGACGATATAATTATATACACAAAAAAAAATTTGTCAAATTTTTTGACACTTTTTTGTCTTGATTTTTGTTTTTGTTTTTTTACAACATCAATGTCAAACACGGTGACACACAAAAAAGTGATATGAAACCGGACGTTTCACAACGTTCGTTCATATAGTGCAACCGTCCGGACGATTGATCTGGTGGTTGCGTGAAAACATCATGGACGCCGTGTTTGTTCATGATGTTTTTATTTGTTTAATAAAAAGATCAAATGGACGAGAAAATGACGGCGTTCGTCTTCAAAACGCGGGTGAATGTTGCAAATCAATTTCCGGACGCACAACAATTCAAAGATTTTTTCAACATGGTTTTCGAATATCAATTCGAATGAAAGTTGCCGGACGAAAATTGTGATCCAATCATGAAAGCGTTCTTTGAACAAATCAAACGATCCATTGATAAACGAAAAGAAAGAAATCAAAAGATTTCAAAATCAATGAAATGAAATCAAAACGCCGTCAAGAACTTTGAAAACATATCAAAACAGATGAAAACAGATGAAAACAGTTCGTGACAGATAAAACAGAAAAATAAAAATAAAAAGATATATAATAAAAATAATAATATAAAAAATAATATAAATAATATTTGATATATAAACCCAAAAGAAAATATTTCAATCTTATGAATAAAAGAAAAAAAAGAAAATTCCGCAAAAGAAAAAAAAGAAATTGCATTGAAAAAAGATTTGTCGGAATATCAATTCGTTGATCAATTCATTGATCCGTCAAATCCTTCCGTTGCATATCAAATGCAAAAATCCGACGATTATTTGTTGAAACAATATGCGGAAATTGACAAGTTGAACAAGGATTGATTTGACAACGCAACCATTCAAGTCGTGTTGCAATACATCAAACAAGACAAGTTCCGATCAAAAAACATTTTATCGATCCGCAAGTTGCGTGAAAAAGACAAAGACGGCGTGCCGTATATTGTGCGCATGATCGAAAAAATCAAACAATTCAAACCAAATGTCATTGATCTTGACACTTTATAATTTAATCAACCACAAATGCTTTGAACAATCAAACCCGCACAAAATCAAGAATTTGTTTGCGTTCATTTGTTTTCCGGTGATGTGTTGCTTTGGAATGGAAACATTGATCAAATAAATTCGGTTTTGCAACAAGCAACAAAATTTGTGAAAATATCATGAAACGTTGTGAACATCAATGAAATCAAATTCGTTGAACCATATTCACCAACGGACATTGAAGTTTTCATTGCAACACAAACAGATCCAAACGTGAAAAAGGAATTGCAACAAATCATGAAAGAACGTCAAGAAAAGAATTTGAAAACAAACGGGGTTGATCACTTGCGGTGAATATACGAAACCCGCAAAAAATAAAGTTTTTATTTTCTTATTTCAAAAGAAATGAAATATTCAAAGACTTGCGAATGTTGCGGAAATGTTGTTTCCGCATACACGCACAAAATCAACGCATGGAATGTTGACATGCTTGAAAAATTGGTTTTGTTTCAAAGGAAACGAAATCGTCCCGCAATCATTTCCGAATTGTGATTGTCACCGGTTGAATATTCCGTGTTTTCAAAGATGAAACATTTCGGGATCATTCAACACGTCAAAATGAAAAGGGCGTTGACGAACGAAGAATTGACATGACGAATTCCAACGCAAAAATGAATTGATCGATTGCAAGGGAAAATCCAAATCGAAAACAGATCCGCAAGTTTCGGGAAACAAACATTGCCGTTGGATCACGAAGCACGACAAACGGACAAAATTTGACGAAAGTTGGTGCGGGTTCGAGATGTGAAGTCCGATTATACACGAAAACACGGTGACGAATACAAGAAGGAAAAATGAACAAGATCTTTGTTTGATTTTATTTTGTGAAAATAAACATGGAAACATTGATTTTGGTTGTGTTGCACGTTTATCAAATGATCAATCAACCACAACCACAAATCGATCCGTCAAATCCTTTGAACTATTCGATCACGATTGACGGGTTCGATTATTATTCCGACGCAAACCGTCGGGCGAACTTGCGGTTTGAATGAACGTCGGGTGACATTGCAATTGTTGAAACGTTCATGCAAGAAGCAATGTTCAACAAAGACGCCGTTTGATCAAAAGGTGAAAAATGACTTTGTCAATTGTTGCCGAACAAGACGAACAACAAACGATTGAATGATCCACGCCGATCAAGTGGTGATTATCAAGCACAAATTTGTCTTGAAAAACGACTTGCCGTTCCGGACAAATCAAAGATCCGGTTTGCGTATAAATCAAGACATAAACAAACACACAAAATCAAATTTGTCAAATAAAAAAACAAACATTGACTTGAAATTGTAAAAAATAAAAATACAAAATAATTGTTTTATATTACAAACCCGCAAAAATGAAAAAAAACATCATGGTTTGATTTCCAAAGAAAAAAACATTTCGAAATTCAACAACCGACAATGAAAAATGATTGATCCTTGCGTGAATAAATCTTGCACTTGCGGTTTATTCATCGATTTTTGCATTTGGGTTTGGATTGTTCATTTTTAATTTTTTTTTTGTTTATTCATGGATCAAGAAGTCATAAAAACACCACTTGACGACGTTGTTTTCATAAAAACACGCGTGAACACATTGAATTTCAAATGTGAAAGATGTTGAACGATCATGACGAACGGACGAACGATCATGAAAAAAAGATTTTGGTTCGACAATAAGAAGGAAGAAAAACAACATGTTCTTTGCAACAAATGTTTCAAGTTGGTTGCGGACAAATATGAAAATTTATTTCCGGATCGAAAATGCAATGTTGAAACATCAAACGGATCGGTTGAAATCCCGTCATAAATCACCAACGGACGTCATTCATTGTGAAATTCCGGATTGTCCAAACATTGCAACGGACATTCACCACATTTCACGTTCAATGCGTTGAAAAAGAACCAACAAATCCGACGGATCGGATTTGATTGCACTTTGTAGGTTTCACCATGAAAAGATCCACGCACAAAACACGTGAAAAAATATCGAAAATTTACTTGAAATAGTCAAAAAAATTCTTATAAGAAAAAAAAGGTTTTATTCTTAATCAATAAAAACATGGATTGCAAACAACAAACTTTCGGGATTTATTCCAAACTTGCGGGCGTTCGTTCCGAAATTGACGGAATGTCAAAGGAATGAGAAAACGAACAACAATGATATTCATATTTTTCCGACGATCAAATTTCAAGAACGTTCCGTTGATTGTTCAACCTTTACAAAATCGACTTTTTATATTCAAGCAAAATCACCGGTTGCCGTGAAATATCACCAACAAGATCGTGAACAAAACAATTTGTCACGGACGTTTTGGTTGAATATAAATTCATTGACATTGAAGACGGTTCAATGGTTGAATGAACCGCATGTTGATCATGAAATGACACGGGTGACAAGTGAGTTTATAAAGCAATCACGGGTGCGGTGAAATACATTTTCATGAAAACATTTCAAATTTCGACGGGTGACGATCCGGAAAAAGACATCGTGAAGGATCGAAAACCAAAAGAAGAAAAACAACCAACCAAAACGAAAAAAGATCCACTTGAATTTGATGAAGAAAATTCCGAATTTGATCCAAACATTTTCAAAAGTGAATTCACGCAAAATGATTTTGAAAATTTCAAAAAAGCGGTTGAAAGTTGAAGTTTTGACATAAAATGAAAAACCGCAAACGAAGTGATTGACAAGATTTCGGAAAAATACGACGTTTGATCAAAATGGAAACTTGAAATCCAATGATTTATAAAATGTCAAAAATAAATCATGAAATGGATTTCCGAAAAAAGCAAAATCGATCGGAAACAAATCATTCAATGGTTGAATGATCAAAAAGACGGTGAATATTCGATCGAAGTGAAAAAATATTGAAGGAAAACCGACGCACAAAGTTGATATTATCGGGGCGTTGTGTTGGAAACGATTGCACAAGAAACATGATTTGCCGGCGTTCAATGGTTTTATTTGGGGGGAATGCCGATCATCATGGACGGGAAGGAATATTTGCACGCCGTCATGAAATGATTGTTGCAAAAGACAACATCAAAGACAATGACAAAATTTGAATATTCCGAATTGATCGAAACAGCAATTGAAGTTGCGGACAATCTTTGAATAAAAGTTCCCGCACCTATCAAATAAAAAAGTTTTTTATTCTTAATCAATAAACCATGCAAAGACAACTTTACAACATCGGTGCAACAAGGTTGCTTTTACCAAAACGACTTTGATTTTTAGTTCAAAATTTTTGAAAACCGGTTGATCGGACATTTGAACAAAGTTTGTGACACAATTCAAAATATTTGTATTATGTGAAAGAATGATGAATTTCAATTGAAACGAATGTTTCAACCGTTTATTGATCACTTGAAAAAGCAAAGGAAATTCAAAAACAAAATGATTGAAGGTTCATCATGGAAGAATTGAATTCAAAATGAACAACACGGGAAAAATATTCAAAGCAAAATCAAGAATTGCAAGAAGAAAACGAACAATTGAAAAAAGAAAACGAAGAATTGAAAAGTCTTCCGCCGGTTGAAGTTGAACATGTTTGACTTGATCCAAACGGTTCACCATACCCAAAATTTGACGATCCACAAGACGAAAATTTGACGAATTCAAGGAAACGCGGGCGTTCAAATTGGGAAAAATAAAATCAAAAAATTGACTTTTTATTCATTAAAAAATTGACGTATGGAAAACCAACAAACAGATTTGCACACGTTCGGGGAAAATTTCCGAACGATCCAAACAAACCGTGCAAAAGCGCAAATGGAATTGCGTGATCTTGAAATGGAATTGCAACAAACGGAATTCCGACAAAAAATTCAAGAAAAGAAAAGGGAAGTTGCCGAACGGGAAGAAAAAGAAAATGCAACAAAACAAATGATTGTCAACGGAATGTTGCAAAATCAATTGAAATCAATTGAATTCACGTTTCAGAAGTTTACAGTTAAAAAAAACCCGTGATCTTTGGTGATCGAAGACGAAACAAAGATCCCGAACGAATTCAAGAAGGAAAAAACGGAAGTTGTGATTGACAAGAAAGCAATCAAAGAAAAAATTGCAAGCGGGGAAGACGTTGAAGGTGCAAAAATTACATTTTCCCATTCTTTAATCATAACGCCAAAATAATCATGACAACGAAAGAAAAGATCCAACAATTGCAAAAAGATTTCGTGCAACAATACCCGAAATTTTGAAAGCGTGTTTGAATGAAACATATTTGTGAATATTTCGGGATCACGCGTCAAGCAATATACAAAGAAAGCACGAAACCGAATTCAAAATTGAATTCAATCGATCGGGGAAGCCGATCAAATGAAAAGTTCATCAAGTTTTTATTCAATAATTATACATCAAAATGAAAATAAGGGGTGAATTAAAAGAAAAAATGGAAGTTCAAACATTCGGTGAAGGTGAAAACGAATTCAAAAAGCAAACTTTGATTTTTGTTGAAGTTGAACCGGAAGTTGAATTTCCAAACACCATTGCAATCGATTTTTCAAATGACAAATTAAGTCTTGCGGGTGCAATGGAAGTCGGGGGAATTTATGACGTGAATTTTTCAATTTCATGCAAGAAAACCGACAAGGGCGGAATTTTCAACACGATCCGTTGACGAAAGATCAACGCAATCAAAACACCGGACGAAAAAGAAGCGGACGAAGTCGTTCCATTTTAATTTTAATAATAATATAAAAATGGGAAATCCGCAAAGATGATTGAATGTTCTTTCGTTGTTTGATTGAATTGCGTGTTGATATGAAGCATTGTCACGTGCATGAATAAAAATTGAAAAATATTTTGCAAGTGAAATTGATGAACCCGCAATTCAAATTGCAATGAAAAATCATTCCGACATCATTCAAATTTGAGATGTCAAAAATGTCAAGGGGGGGGGGAATTTATGAAATATTGATCTTTTAATTTGATGAAGTCCGTGCCAATGATTTTCAAGGGCGTGAAAGATGTTGAACTTTGAAGATCCGCGTTCAAAATTATTCTTTGAATTTGTAAGAATTAAAAATGAGATCAATCCGAAGTGGTTTTTGTTGGAAAACGTAAAGATGAAAAAGGAATTTCAAGACATTATAAGTCAATATTTATGAGTTGAACCAATTGAAATCAATTCATCGTTAGTTTCCGGACAAAATAGGAAAAGATTATATTGGACAAATATTCCATGAATTAAACAACCGGACGACAAGAAAATCTTTTTGAAAGATATTCTTGAAAAAGATCCAGGATCACAACGAATTGTTTCAAATTCACCAATTGCACAAATTGTTGAATGAAAGTGCATTGTAAAACAAGCAACAAAAAAATGATTTATTGTTGCGGACGAATGAGATTGAATTTGCTTGTCTTTTCCAAATAGTAAAACAAGACGTTGACGCGTGATAAAACAAAAATCAAGCACATTGATGACATCATGATCAAGTTGTGTATTTATAAATTGAAAAATAAGGAAATTGACACCGGTTGAATGTGAAAGATTGCAAAATCTTCCGGACAAATACACCGATTGAATAAGTGAAACGCAAAGATACAAGACATTGTGAAATTGACGAACCGTTGATGTGTTGTCACATATATTCAAAAATATTCAATTTTAATTTATTTATATTTCACATGGAAAAAGATTTTGAAAGTGTGATCGAAAGCGCAAAAGCGTCAAAACATACGGACGCAATCTTGTTTTTGATCGAAAACAAATCCGATCTTGCAAAGAAGGTGCAAGAAATAGTTCAACAAGCAATTCCGGAAGACGAACAATTGAAAAAAGCAATTGCAATCGTTTCCGAATATGTGTTCAATGGTTGTGTTGAAATTTTATCAAACGACAAAAAAGATGAATAAAAGGATTTTGCTTGTGATCCCGTCATATTCGGGGGAAATAAACGATCACGTCAGAAAATGAATTGACGAAATGATCGTTCCGGAATGATATGAATTGGAAGAAAAGGTGATCATTAGAACAATGATCCACGTTGCAAGGAATTTTGCCGTCAAATTGACTTTGGAAGGGTGATTTGATTATTTGCTTTTTTGTGACGACGACAACGCGCCGGAAAAAGACGCGTTGCAATTGTTGTTGGAAGCGGACAAAGA
>JAZRGB010000029.1:0-2327 GCA_045643965.1 Candidatus Enterousia sp.
TACGTTATTTCATATTTGAAAAAATAAAAATGTTATGGAAAAAAAGAGATAGACCATTTTTTGAAACGATGTATATGAAATATATTATTGAAAATCGTTTCAAAAGGGATTTGATAAAATCAATGGAACAAATTGTTTGAATTCCAATCACATGAAAAGTCAAAAGGAAATTCAAAAGCATTGTTCATTATGTAATAAATTGACAAGTTGAAAATTCACAATATGAAGCGTGGTTGTGTTTGAAACAATTTATGGACAGATGTGAAGAAAAAGCGAAAGAATTATGAATTGAAAATTTACATGAATTCAATCTGGAATGTTAAAATATCAAAATGATCGGTTGAAGTCAAGAAATAAACAACCCGGCGACGTCATATTTTGTGAAATTCCGGAATGTCCGAACATAGCGTCAGACATCCACCATATTTCAAGAAGTATGAGAGCCAAAAGGAAAAACAAAGACGACGGATCAGACTTGGTTGCATTATGTAGAGAACACCATGAAAAAATTCACGCAAAAAATACATGAGAAAATATAAAAAATTTACTTGAAATTGTAAAAAAAATAATTAAAAGAAAGACAGCGACAAAAAATCTTTTTAGATTATAAAATATAAAAAATGAATTGCACTATTTACAAGAAAATTGCCGAAGTCAGAAAAGAAATCAAAGAATGAATGTCCAAAGGTTGAAAAAACAAGGAAATGTGATATTCATATTTTTCGGACGATCAGATTTCGGAAAAATTCAGAAATTTATTTGACGAACATGGAATTTGTTTCGTTTATTCAAGCGAAATCACGGGGTGCCGTGAAATTTCACCAACAAGATCATGAACAAAACAATTTGTGACGGACGTGCTTGTGAATTATAAATTTGTTGACATTGACACATGATCAATGATTGAATGAACGGCGTGTTGAAGTTGAAACGACACGGGCGACAAGTGAGTTTATAAAGCAATCACGGGGGCGGTGAAATACATATTCATGAAAACGTTTCAAATTTCGACGGGCGACGATCCGGAAAAAGACGACGTCAAAGAACGAAAGCCAAAAACGGAAAAAAAGAAAATTGAAGACGTGCCGTTCACATGAAAAAAGCCAATATTTGACGAAAAAACACGGGAAACATTCAAACAATCAGTTGAAACATGAAAAATGGAATGCAACGATGAAACATTGAAAAAAATTCAAGACAAATTCGACGTTTCACCAAAACGATCAATGGAAATTCAATGATTTATTTTGAAAAATAGAAAATGAAACGACTTGTGAACAAGTCCGGAAAAGTAGAATTGAAAGCGTGCATTGATCGGATCAATGCACAAAAAGACGGGGAATATTCAGTTGAAATCAAGAAATACAAAATGAAAACAGACGCACAACAATGATATTATTGGGGCGTTGTGCTTGAAACAATTGCCAATGAAACTTGATATTCCGGCGTCCAATGGTTTTATATTGGGGACTTGCCTTTGATCATGGATTGAAAAGAATATTTGCACGCAATCATGAAATGATTATTGCAAAAACAAACGTCAACGACAATGACACGTTTCGAATATTCGGAATTGATTGAAACAGCGATTGAAGTTGCCGACTATTTGTGAATAAAAGTTCCGCCACCTATTAAATAAAATGATCGCATATTGTAAAATAAAAGCATTGACACGTTCAAGACGAAGCAAAAAAGCAATTGAAAGTGAATGAAAATCAAGTCGCAATATTGCATTGGTGCGTTCGTTCCGATTGTTGTTTGTTTTGGGACGTTGTCATGCGTGGGTGACATTGAAAAGAGTTCCAAAAAAAAGGATTAGACACATGGTGGGTGGTTGACATATACGGATCAAATGAGAATTGGACAAATACAAAAGCAATGGAAAAATAAAAAGATCAATAAACAACGCGGTGATATATGCAAATCCACCTTTTAGATTATTTCAGAAATAAAATGGTTGAAATAATATGACAAAATCCGGCGGGGGATCGGGTATTGATAAAGACGCCGGACGGGAAAAAATGACGGGTGCGAAGAAAAGACCTTGAAAAATATTTTGAAAATTTATTTCGTAAAAAATAGCAAAATGATTGAGTTTTTATTTGCCGGATTGTTGCAATGTGCAATGATCCAAGACATGACACAATTTGGATTGTGCCTTGACGAATTAGTCAACAATTTTAATTTATTAAATCAGACGCAAAATGAAGAAATTATTTCAAAAACAAATTAGATTTATCGGATACATGGAATGTCCGGAATGGTTGGGACGTTTAATTGAAAGACACGCAAGACATTTAGACAATATTTATTTGCCAAAAAATGAA
>JAZRGB010000030.1:0-44663 GCA_045643965.1 Candidatus Enterousia sp.
TGATTGGGTATCTATTGACGGTGCAAAAGGTCAAATCATCGCAGGTCAAATCCCAACTGTATCTGTTGAATTGACAGGTAACTTTGGTACATTGATGAAATGGGTTGATGAAATCAAAACATTGACAGTCAAAGCAAATGCAGAAACACCAAAAGATGCAAAACAAGCACGCGACTTTGGTGCCGAAGGTATTGGGTTGGCTCGTACAGAACATATGTTCTTTGACCCATCACGTATCCAAGATATGCGTGAAATGATTCTGGCCGAAGACGAAGCAGGTCGTCGTGCAGCATTGGCAAAATTATTGCCATATCAAAAGGCTGACTTTGTAGAACTGTTCAAAATTATGGACGGTCTGCCAGTTACAATCCGTTTGATTGACCCACCACTGCATGAATTCTTGCCTCATACAGAAGCTGAAATCGAAGAATTAGCAAAACATATTGGAAAATCTGTTGAATTCATCAAACAACGTGCAGAACAATTGCATGAACAGAATCCAATGTTGGGTCATCGTGGATGCCGCTTGGCAATTACATACCCAGAAATTTGCGAAATGCAGACACGTGCAATCTTGTCAGCAGCATTGGAATGCAAAGCAAATGGAATCAAAGTATTCCCAGAAATCGAAGTTCCATTGGTTGGTTCCAAGAAAGAAGTTGACATTGTTAAGGCTGTAATTGATGCAACTGCAAATTCATTGTTCGCAGAAAAAGGCGAATCTGTTGAATATACAGTTGGTTCAATGATTGAATTGCCACGTGCAGCAGTTTTGGCAAACGAAATTGCAGAATCATGTGAATTCTTTGAATTTGGAACAAATGACTTGACCCAAACAACATTGGGTATGTCACGTGACGATACAGCAAAAATCTTGGACGAATATCGTGCCCGTGGTGTATATGTTGCAGATCCATTTGCATCAGTTGACCAGTTGGGTGTCGGTATCTTAATCAAAGACGCTGTACAAAAAGCACGTGCAACCAAGGGTAACAATATCCACTTGGGCGTATGCGGCGAACACGGTGGCGATCCAGAATCTATCTCCTTCTTCCATCAAGTTGGATTTAATTCTGTATCTTGTTCACCATTCCGTGTGCCAATCGCACGTTTGGCCGCTGCACAAGCAGCAGTTAAGTTCCCAAAGAACAACTAAAAATAAATCCCCCGTTTGGGGGATTTTTAATTGAAAATATGATTTTATTTTTGTATCGTATTTTTACGTAATCTAAGGGGTTTTTTATGACTGATGCAAAGTTAAGTTTCGAAGAAGCATACAAACAATTAATGGATTTAGTAAAAAAAATGGAATCCGGTGAATTGCCATTGGCTGATTCTGTGGCAGCATATGAACAAGGCATCAAATTAAAAGCATACTGCGAACAGTTGTTAAAAGAAGCAGAACTGAAAATCGAAACACTGAAAGTAAACGCATAATTTTAATTAAACGGATTTATCGTGGCAGAAAAAAACAAACTGACACCTGTTATGCAACAGTATGTCGATATGAAAGCAGAAAACCCAGATGCATTATTAATGTTCAGACTGGGGGATTTTTACGAATCATTTTTCGAAGACGCAAAAACTATCAGCAGTGCACTGGGACTGGTGCTGACTGCACGTGGCACAGATGGCGATGGCAATAATATCCCAATGTGTGGTATTCCATGGCACGCTGCGGACAACTATTTTGGTCGTCTGGTTCGCAGTGGGCATAAAGTTGCGTTGGTTGAACAAATGGAAACACCTGCCCAGGCCAAAGAACGTGGCCATAAATTTATCGACCGTCAGGTTGTACGCGTTTTAACACCAGGAACATTAACTGATGATAATTTGTTGGCACCAAAAAAATCTAATTTCTTGGTCGCAGTTGTGCCAATCGGCGGTAAAAAATACGACATTGCAGGATGCGATATTTCAACTGGCGAATTCTTTGTTGGCCAATCAGCAGAAGTTTATGATGATTTAACCAGAATAAATCCTGCAGAAATTATTTTCCCATTTGGTAATGCCGAAGAAAAAACAATCGCAAAAATTCGTGATGGATTTAAATCTACACCTGTGTATGAAAAATTATATCATCGCAGCGATATCGATATGGTTGTATCACGTGTATTCGGTTGTGCTGTAAATGCAGGCGACGTGGCAAAAAATTCTGACAGTGCAATTTGTTTGTTGGCAGGTTATTTATTTAATACACAACGTGGTGCATCTATTACATTTCGTGCACCATATACATTTAAATCTGGCAAGCAATTATTAATCGATTCTTCAACATGGAAAAGTTTGGAAATCGACGCACCAATACATGATGGCGGCGTGTGTCTGATGGACGTATTGGACGAAACACACACAGCCGCAGGTGCAAGAAAATTGCGTTCGTATTTACGTAATCTGTCTGGCGATATAAATGAAATTATGTTACGTCAGCAACACGTATCACACTTTGCATTAAATCCAGATGTAAAATCATCTGTGGAAAATATTTTAAATGCGGTTCCAGATGTCGGACGTGCGTTATCACGATTGTTATCTGGTCGTGGCAGTCCACGCGATTTGCGTAATGTATCTGAATTTATGTATATATTGCCACGTGCACAAATGATGGCCAGCAGATTGGACGCTGGTTTTGCACCACTGTTTGAAAAAATCGATTCACACAGCGAACTGGCATTAAAATTAACAAATGCATTATCCGATGAATTACCAACATTTTTCCGTGATGGAAATGTTATTCGTGATGGGTTTGATATTGCACTGGATAATATGCGTGCCCTGTCACATGGCGGACGTGAAACAATCGCCGCGTTACAGTCTGAATACATTGCACAAACTGGAATTAATACACTGAAAATAAAATACAACAATATACTGGGATATTTTATAGAAGTACCATCAGCACGTGCAGATGTATTAATGCAGCCCGAATCTGGGTTTATACACAGACAAACAATGGCTGGCAATTTACGCTTTACAACACCGCGTCTGATTGATTTGGATAACGATGTTCGCAGTGCTGCAGAAAAGGCCGCCGGAATAGAGGCAGAAATTATCAATAACTTTATTGAATCGATTCGCGATATTGCAGATGATTTATTAACAACTGCTGATTTGTTGGCCGATGCAGACGTATGGTGTGCATTAACAGATGTTGCAAATAAATATTCATGGGTGCGTCCAAATATGACTGACGACTGTGCGTTCGATGTTGTTGGTGGTCGTCATCCTGTTATTGAATCTGTATTGCGTAGGGTGGGCGATAATTTTGTTAAAAACGACTGTAATTTAAACACTAATTCAATTGCATTATTAACAGGTCCAAATATGGCTGGTAAATCAACGTATTTGCGTCAAAACGCGATTATTGTTGTACTGGCACACATGGGTTCTTTTGTTCCTGCAGAACGTGCAACAATTGGTATTTGTGACCAACTGTTCAGTCGTGTTGGTGCATCAGACAATCTGGCTGCTGGACAATCAACATTTATGGTAGAAATGAGTGAAACAGCAAACATCTTGAACCGTGCAACAAATCGTTCTTTTATCATATTTGATGAAATTGGTCGTGGTACTGCAACATACGATGGTATGGCAATCGCACAATCTGTGCTGGAATATCTGAACGAATTAAAGCCACGTACATTATTCGCAACACACTATCATGAATTAACATCATTGGTATTAAATGGTTATTTGAATAATGTTACATGTCTGACGATTGATGTACGCGAACACAACAACGATATTATCTTTATGCATAAAATCGTATCTGGCGTTGCAAATCGTTCATACGGTATCCAGGTCGCAAAAATGGCAGGCATGCCGGCATCTGTTGTTGCACGTGCAGAATGTGTTTTGGCATCACTGGAAAACAATGAAATGTCTGTTCCAATACAAAGTGCATCAAAACCTGCACCACGCAAAAAGAACACTGTATGTGACAATGTTGCACCACAATTAAATCTGTTTGGATAAACATATGAAATCAGGTTGGATTATCTTGGACAAGGATTCTGGGTTGTTTTCAAGAACAGCCGGTGGCAAAATTGCACGAATGATTGGAACAAAAAAATTTGGGCATATCGGTACACTGGACCCAATGGCATCTGGGGTTTTACCAATTGCAATCGGTGATGCAACCAAGATGATACCTTTTGTTGAAGAAATTTCACCAAACGTAAAAGAATATTTATTTTCACTGCAATTTGGATTTGAAACGGATACGTTGGATATTACCGGTCGTGAAATTGCACGTAATGATATTGTACCAACCGAATCTTATGTAAAATCTATCCTGCCAAAACTGATTGGAAAAATTGCCCAAATTCCGCCACAGTATTCTGCTATACACGTTGACGGCAAACGTGCATATGACGTGGCACGCCAGGGTAAAAGCATCGAAATTCCACCACGTAATGTGGAAATTTTCGAACTGGAATTCTTGGGGATGAGGGGAAAATCTTGGCATTTTCGCACGCGTTGCAGTCGTGGTACATACGTACGTTCAATCGGGCGTGATATTGCAAAATTATGTGGCACAATTGCGACTGTTGATATGATACGACGCACGGCATCTGGCAACTTTGACATCAAAAGTGCCGTAAAACTTGATTTTTTGGAAAATCTGTTTAATAATAGTGCGTGCATCCATGAAAAATTGATGCCGGTGGATTTTGGACTGGGGGACATTCCGGTTCTGAATCTTAGCGATAAAGATGCCGATTTTTATAAAAACGGTGGATTTATCACAGTTGTCGCAAACGATGGATTGTGTCGCGTCTATAACAATGATTTATTTATTGGTATTGGCGTTGTGCATGACGGAAAATTGCGACCAAAACGAACAATTTAAAAAAACATAAGGAAAATATAATGTCCATTACAAAGACAAAAAAGTCTGAATTGATTCAGGCATATAAAGTATCTGAAAACGACAATGGTGGTTCCGTTGAATCACAGGTTGCAGTTCTGACAGAACGTATTCGCAATTTGACAGAACACATGAAGGCAAACCACAAAGACAACCATTCAAAACGTGGTCTGTTGTTGATGGTTAACCGTCGTAAGAAATTGTTGGCCTATATCAAAAAACGTAATCCAGAAGATTACGAAAACTTGATTAAGAAATTAGGCTTGCGTAAATAATAAAAAATTCCCCGTTTGGGGAATTTTTTATTTCTTGTTCTTTGCATTATTTAATCGCAACTGACCACACGCAGAACCAATATCTGTGCCACGTTCGCGTCTGATACGTGTATGAATACCGTTTTTAATCAATGCATCTTGGAATCTGTGTACTGCATTACCAGATGGGGATGCAAAATCACGTTCATCAACAGCGTTCCATGGTATTAAATTAACCATGCAATTTTTGCCATGTAATAACCGTGATAATTCTGTGGCGTGTTCTGGGGTTGCGTTATATAAAACCGTTTCACCATTTTCATCACGACGTCCCAGCAAAATATATTCAATCATTAACTGACGATTATGTAAGTCTGTAAATCGCCATGCAGCATCCATAACTTCATTTATTTTATACTTGTTATTAATTGGCATAATTTGTGAACGCAATTCATCTGATGGAGCATGCAACGATATTGCCAAATTTATCGGACGGCCCCATTCAATCAATCTGTCGATACCAGGAACAATTCCACATGTCGATACTGTAATTCGACGCCAACCAATACCCATTTGTGAATTTGCACGTTCAATAAAATCAATCACATTTTCTGTGTTTTGTAGTGGTTCGCCTGTCCCCATAATTACAATATGTGAAACATCGTTATTATTTGCATCACCATTTGGTCTGATTGGTTTATCAGACAATGCGTCACCACGCAATTCCCATTGTGCAACCAATATTTGTGAATAAATTTCATTTGCTGTCAGATTTCGTTTTAATCCCAACAATGTACTGGCACAGAATTTACATCCCATTGCACAACCGGCCTGGGAACTGACACAAACACTGTTGCCATATGTTGTACGCATTAAAACACATTCAATTTGTTCGCCATCATTTAATTCCAACAAAAACTTGGTTGTTTCACCGTCTGATGATTCTAATTTTTTTACAATCCTGACAGGTAATGTTAATGCAGTTTCATCCAACTGTGTGCGTAATGTATCTGGAATATTTTTCATAGACGCAAAATTTGGTGCACCGCGGTTTAACCAATCACGAATTTGTTCAGCACGAAATTTTGGCTGGCCCAGTTCTGTTATGTACTGTTCCAGTTCTGAATCTGTAAAATTAAATAATATCGGTTTCATAATTTATATCTGTCATCATTTATTACAATTACTGCACGACGACGCAGTTGTTTTAATTGCTGATCAGCCAAGAACATTGCCTGTTTGTATTGGGCATTTTGTTTAATAACTGTATCTAAATCTTTATATTCTTTTGTTTTTTTAGTTTCGCATACCAACAGTATGCTATCATCTTGTAGTGGCGACCATGTTAATAATGGTAAAGCCGCTGTACGTTCACGAATATCAACAGATAATTCATATTGTTTTGCGGTGAAACGCTGTGGAACACCACCCAGATTTTCTGCAATTTCCATTGCATTATCACAAGACTTTGGTTTGGTTAAATGCTTTACAATATCTGATGGCACGTCTGTTAAGCGAACAATCGTGATTTCGATTGGCAAACCATGTTCACGTGCCAGATTTTGTTTTTCTGTATTTATATCTTCATCTGTTACATCAACAGTTGGTAATATTGTACGTGCAACAACAATCTGCCATGCAATCTCAGCACGCAGTGCGTTTTTTGCCATCTGTGTTTCCAATGCACTTAATTCGCCCAGATTCATTTTCTGGAATTCTTTATCAACAGTTTTGTCATCTGGAATAACGTTAAAGTTTGATGCGTATGAAACTTTAACACTGTCATCAATAATATTTTGTAATGCAATACGACGATTATCTGTAGATGTTTTACCTTGTAATGCCATCAATTTAGTACGTGCAGTAATATCTGCATCTGTAATTGGTGTGCCATTTACATTTGCAACAACAGATGCACCATACACAGGCATCATAAACATTGCGGAAAACAACACAGTTAATTGTCTTAATATTTTCATTTCCTTTCCCTTTGCTTTTAATATTGCACCCCATCAATCGCCATACCAATCTTGAACTGGAACGTTGTTGTTCCAACATAGTCTTGTTTAATTGCATTATCACGACGATATTGAACAGACATATAATAACAAGGATGATTATAGAATACACCGCCTGTATGACTTCTAAATTCACCAACGTTCATATTATAAATCGCATTCCAGCGCAACGACCAACGATTTGACACTTGGACCCCTGCCCCAATGACTGCTTCATTAACGCCACCTGCACGCATGAATATATCCCCCATATCATCAGACCATATATGACCGATATTTAAGAATGTTCCATTTTTACCAATATTTGCAGAAGTTTCCATATGACGTAATGCCAAATCATCTTGACCCAGTCTGAAACGAGATGCCAAATTTAACCATTTTGAATTTCTGTAACTGATGCGTCCCACATAATCAGATAATCCGTCATTAAAACCACTGTTTAAATCAACAGAATCTTTGTCTATGAAATCATATGATTGCCCCAAGAATATTTCCATATTATGCCCAGTTGTACTGTATGCAGCCCAACGAACACCATAATCGGCATATGTACCATTTTCCCATAAATCATAACCAGAAAAACGATTATCTGAAAACAATGTTGAATCTGTTAATATCGTACCAGCAGAATCATTATTTAATGCAAATTCGTCATCTTTTAAATTACGCATAAATGTAACGCGTGCACGTGGTTCTAATATATGCGTCCATGTATCAGTTGGTTTAAATAATGGCAACCCCCATTCCAAATATCCACTGGGCAGGAAACGTGTTTTTAATCCAGAATATGTAGTACCGTTCATCATTTCCGTAGTACCAAAATTATACAAATCATAGCGAGTAGATATACTGGCCGTTAATCTGTTGCCACCCCATAATGTCCAAGGACTGGTCAATCTGACATCACCAATTACACGTTGTGATGACGAACCATCGCCAGATATACCCAACACGTCTGCACCAAATGTTGCATATGTTTCTTTATACAATGGGGCAGTTTGATAAACCGCACGCACATTAGGTAAAATATTTCCATCAGGTGCAGAATACGTTCCATGTGCTTCACGTAATTCTTGGAAAAAGTGCATATCTGCAATGGCATAACTGCTTTGTCCAAAGACTTCTAGTTTTGCACCAGAATCCAAATATGGCTGTGCGTCATAAAAGCCATATTTTTGTAAATATGTTTTATCCGATGTACGTTCCAAGAATATTGTTGCACGTGCATTTTCACCCAGTTCAATAATATCATCATTAAATATGTGCCAACGATTTTCACCAGCCTTGTTATGTGTAAAAGAGCCAGTAGTACGAAATTCAGAATGTTGTGCGTTTAAACGATGCTCTAATTGTAATAATGGATTTTCTTTGGTTAAATAACCAAATGTAAATGTCATATCATGCGTTTCTGATAACGATATATACAATGGTATATTAATCTGAGTTCCCATCTTGTTAGTTGACCCCATATCTGGCATCAACAAACCTGTCTTATACTTTACCCCTGGGTCTGGCATTGACATATATGGCATCCAAAAAACAGGTACTTCATACACATAAAACACAGGACTGTAAAATGACAACATACGCGTATCTGCATTATGAACAATTTTTCTGGACCACACATCCCATGCATCACCATAAGAATCACATTCAGAACATGCAGTAAATGTTGCATCACGTGCAATCGTTAAATCGCCAGTGCGTTCAACATTGTTTGTTTCAACATATACATGCTGACCCAACCATAATTGTATATCGTTACCCGCAATTCCGCCAGACTGTTGCGAAATATACGAATCTGTTAATGTCATACGCTGACCAGATTTGTTTGTAATTTCTGTATTGCCAACTGTTTTTATTTCTTCGGCTTTTACATTATATTCAATTTTATCTGCAACAATTAAACGCGGCTCGTTTGCATCAATAGACAATGCATAACAAGATGCATTAAAAATAAATACCCCCATTAAAAATGAATAAATTTTTTTCATTTTTTTACCAATACCATCAATATACCACTAAATAAAACAGCAATTCCAATCGCCAGCAATCCAAAACCTGTCAGACTGCTAATCATATTAGATAATGACATATACAGCCCCATAATCCCGGCCATAGACGCCACCGCAACAGCAGGTGCAAAACTGGCACGACGACGAAGCAAACTGGAACGCAACAAAATCATCGCACACAATGCCGCCAAAACCAGATTCATCAAAGGCGTTAAAAAACGATTACACATTTCTGTTAACACCATCTTGTGTCGTTTTTGTGTTTCTGCATCAAATGCCACACGCAATAATTCCATTGTTGGAATACGACGAACACGGAACGAATTAACAGCACTTTTTTCAACAACATTCAGGTCCATATCAAATGTATCAAATGTACCCGTGACTGTTTGATTACCACTGAATTGCAACGCACCATTTTTCATAACCAATGACAAACCACGTGGCGTTGTTACCAATTTACCTGTTTCTGCAAATATAGTATTAGAAGAATTTTCATTACGCATATCTGACAACATTATTTGATTCAAATCATGATCAGAAACTTGTTCAACATAAACAACCAAGCCTTCGGAAATTTCTGTAAATGCACCTTCCTGTAATTTCATATGTGCCATACCATATTTCATATTCCATTGCATATCGTAAAACAAAGACTGACTTTGTGGAACAATCCATATATTTAACAATAAATTTAACACTGTTAAAACAGCACCTAATTTTAATGCAGGTTTTGCAATTTGGAATGGGGACAAACCACTTGCCGCCATTACCGTAATTTCATTATCTGATATTAATTTATTGTAAACAAATATAACCGCAATAAAACACACAAATGGTATAACAATAGATGCGATAAACGGTATCATCAATGATGTTAATCCCAAGAAACTATCCAGTTCAACACCGTATTTTAACAAAAACTTCATCATTGACATGATTTGCATCATCCATGCCAGCCCTGTTAAAATCAGTAACAGCATAATAAATATAGCGACCAGTTGACGCAAAAAATACCTATTTAAAATTTTCATGTTATACAAAGTATAAAATATAACTTTCCAGTTTTCAAGGTATAGATACAACTGAAATACCAGCCAAATTATTTGGCTTTTTTAATAATACTGACTACTGTTTTAGTGGCACTTTTGGTCTTGGTCCACAATGTACCGGCATCATTTTGTAGATTTTGTCCCATATCATAGGAGATCTTGCCGCCAATTTCATTTGCGAACTTAGTTGCATTTTTAGCCAGCCACCATACCAATGCAGAAACAAATACAGTGATAACAAATCCTTGATTTTCTATTCTTGGAACAATAGATGTCATATCTGTTTTATAAACACTGGACAACATCGCTGCACATACTGAAATAACAATAGACAAAACAATAAAGTGTAACGCTGCATTTACAAAACGGGCGATTTGTGCATTCAAAGATTCTGCACTGAACAACTTTGTAAAACCGTTATAGATATTGCCTGGGATACCTTTATATGTTGTTTTATTGACTGTTTCTGCAACCGCTGTGAACGGCAACATTATTATCCCCAGGAACAGGTCCGCGATAACACCAAAGGCCATAAACGCAAATTTCCATGCCAGATACACAAAACCACCAACAAATGTAACACCACACAAAAATGAAAACAGACTGACCCCAATACCAAACTTCATCCAGTTCCACCCAAGTTTAATTGCAGTATAGCAAAAACCCGACAATCTGGTTGGAACACACATGATATTTGCAGCACTGTTTGCATCAATTATATTATGTTTTCCAATGGTTGCATTGGCATACGCATGAATCGCATCACATGTATCTGGCAAATCAATACCTGCAACCGATACTGTTGCGTCCAAAATAATATCCGAAAATATTGTCGCGATATACATAATTGGCGAAATTAACAACATAAATGTTTTTGCAGGTCCAATTGACAAAACAGCAACCCATGCACCAACTTTTATGCCGGCCTTGCCGATTTCTAGCAACTTTTCTTTGGCTTTATTTTGACCGATTATTATCGTATATGCTTCAAAAGCAATCCAAAAACCGTATGCAATTATGATAAATATTATTGTAAATTGAACCAAAGACGAATCCAAAACACCCGCAATAAATGAAAAAGCATTCATAAACGCCATGCCTACTTTGGCCTCTATTGGAACATAATCTGTAACTATTTGGTTTTGTGACGAGCCACGAAACTGATCGACATCATAAGTCAATGTGTCTAAAAATTTTTGTCTATTATTTTCTGTCGCCCAAGAACCATAATCACCAATATTAGACATACCTGTTTCAGACGAACCATATAAATTAGCAGTCACCGCAAATGCAGGCATACAGATACTGATTGTTAAAACAACAATCATTATTTTTGATAAAAATTTACGAAACACTTTTATCATTTTTTACCCATTGCATCTGTTATCTTTTTTGTCATTTCTATTGGTGTTTTCCACACTGTGGTACCAATATCTTTTATCCATGTTCCAAAATCAAACATTTCTTTAGAATCTTTGCCCAGCAGTTTATCTATCTTTGGGCTGATAGCATAGTAGTATAAAAAGAACAAACACGCCATCATCAACAGGAAATCCCAACCGTCCGCCAAAAAGTCAAACGCCCCAGGGTACTTACGTTCCACGTCGGCCTTGCGTGCAGTAAAGCAATCTTTGAATTTATCTTTGTCCATTTCACCATCAACAAGTGCAACACGTTCACACGTTGAAAAAACATTCATAACCGATAATGTTTTTGCGTCTGGATTTTCTGCAGCCTTGCCCAACAGCGGCGGCAAAATCGCACTGTAACCATCGTTTGGACCAGGGAAATAAGTATCGGCCGTATAGGATACAGTTGCATAAATAACCAAAACTTTTAATGTAATTGCAACAATTCTGACCGCACTGGACACCAGCATATCAACACCCTTGCCCAACAGCCCTTTGGCAGGTCCCCAGGTTTCTTCAAACGCAGACGCTGCCAATAACAAAGGCATAAATATTATCAAAAATATCAACTTAAATACGACAGATAAAATCTGAAAAAACAAATCAAATCCGATTACCAAAAACATCAATAATAATGTCAAACCCGCAATCCATGTAAAGGCACCACCACCCAAATCCAACCAAGCATAATTCATCAAGGCAAACCCACCAGCAGCACCAGCCAACATAACACTGTTAACATTACCAACAACACACATAAACGGTTGCAATATTGGATTCAACAAATCTTCTGATGCATCAGAATTAACTGTCATCGCATTACATTGGGCTGCACTGCTTATACCGGTTGCAGCCATCGATAATTCAGCCCCAACAAACATAACAGGTTTTATTGTTATATTAGACACTATCTTTAATGCACCAGTGCCCCCCATCCCAAGTCCACCAATAAACACACCAACAACCATGATACGCAAACCTTGTTTCCAAACCTTATCAAACCAAGATTTGAATTCTAATTTCTTTTCGCCCGTATCACCTTTGGATGTTTCTTTGGCGGCATTATAAATATGCTTTGCAGTATGCACAAATAAGAACACACCAAAACCAAGAACCATAATTACCCACAAGGCATCCAACATCCCCGTCCAGAACTTTTCTGTCGCGTCACCCAAAACAGCAAACAAATCCGTAATATAACCACACAAAAAACACCCATTTACACTTGATATGTCGCCATTTTGAATACCCGCAGCATGCAAGAAATTATCAACACTGGTATATGTCAAAGAAGCCCCAGATAATGATGATGATAAATACCATATACCAATACCCAATGCGGTTGCCCACATCAGTATTTTAACACCCAGCAAAATTAACTTTGCTTTCCACACTATTTACCACCCTTTTTATCGTCTTTTTTATCTTCTTTTTTATCTTCACCGCCACTTACGATTATTTTACCTACTTTGACAACGTTATTTATGGCACTTTTACTTAACGTCAACATATCTTCGGCAAACTGATCACCGTGTTTTGTGTTTTCTTCAACAGCAAATACAGACATAATCATTTTAGTAATTTCTGGTATCTGTGAAAAGATAAAATTCATTACATAAACCAATGCAATACAACTGGTTAATGTCATCGCTTCCAGATTTTCAGTATTTAAATCATCTGCATATATCTGACCAGATGTAATCGCATCCATTAAACCATTAACAGACGTATCTGTGGCAGAAAAGAATTTTGCAACAATAACCATTATTACAGTATATGTTAACATCACAGAACCCAATGTAACAATGGCACTGATTAAGTTTTTTATTTGTGCCGCACCAACGTTTTTTCCAACATCACCAAACCACTTTGGAACTTCTTTGACATCTTTGAATATCACCATGACCATCGATAATGGGAAAAAGAAAGCAAACAATGCCATCGCAATTATTGCATCTGCAAAATAACAACAATATCTGAAAAATATTTTTAAAAATCCCCACGAAATATACATACCGATAAAAAATAAAATCATGTGTTTTATCAATTCACCGATACCCAATAACGCTTTCCAAGTAAACGCATTATCCATAACAGCAATTCCAAGTTTTATATAAGATTGAAATTGTGTTACAGTTGTTTTCATAATCATAATGACAGTGTCACGCAATTCTGGGCGATAAATGCCTTCTTCTGTAATTTTTATTGGCTGATAATCAACCTTGTATGACACAATTTCATCTGTTGTATTTATCATGGTCTGGGAATACTTTAATGTTAATTGTGCCACCGGCTCAAATATTACTGTGCTGACAATTCTGGGCAATGCAACCCCCATTCCCAACAAACTTAGTGCGACAATAGAATTTACAAACACCTTTTGAACAGAGTTTTTCATCCATGGGTCAGACATGCCACTTTTCATATTCTGCCATATTGCATTTATTACAAACACAGTGAATAACAATCCAAATAATATCAAACACAGACTTGTAAAATGTTCATAAACAGATGCCACAGTAACAGATACTATCTGAAACAGGCGATCAAAAACAGCACAGCCCCAACACTGTACAACATTGTCTGTCAAAGAAACCATCAATTCGTTCATTTCTTCTTTATCCAGCCTGCTACTTCACCAATTTGTTTACCCAATTTCTTGGAACTGTCCCAAAATACTTTTGTATCGTTTGTAACGTTCTTGTACAATGTATCCATACCATTGCCGACGTACATATCTAACTGTTTACGCGTTAATTCAAATATCTTGAACATTAAATAAAAGGTCATTATTGCTGATATCCACAACACAGAATGGTGCCCAAACCCCAGCGAACCCGCAACCTGTTGCGGAACATTTGCAGTTGCACTGCCCCCTGCTGCAACAACAAACACCGAAGAATTCCACTGAAACAGTGCTTTGATAATCGCAACATTGATGCACAGAATAAACGCACACGCAATCATTGTTATAATTAACTGTTGTAACGCCTTGGTAATACCAGAAAAGGCGGGCCAGATATCAAGCCATTTATTATTGCTTTTGAAAACATATGTTAATACATAAAACGGATATAAAATCAGTTGCACACCAAAATTGAATATTCCTTGAATAATCAATAACGCCATAAATATATTACAACTGACAAACGTAAATATTAATATTATGCCAGTCAGTACATTCATAAAATCTTCGCCACCATGCGGTATTAACGTCAGCAATCCACGCAAACCATTGGTCAGATAATCAAATCCACGCTTTATAATCTGGTTATTTGCACGAGATAAATCTGCCACAGGTTGAGTTAAAAATTCACAAGAATCTTTGGAAATCCATTCCTTGGCCAAAACATCTGCTGGGCACACCACAGTTTCTGCTGTTGTATCAACACCATTTACTTTTGATACAATGTGCGATGTGTAAACAGAACCAAATTCCAAAAACGGATTTATCAACCACTGGGTTAAATACACAGGTTTTAACTGCAACAATATAAGTGCTGCAATTACCGCACGAACCATGGGTTTAAAGACATCTTCAAATATTTTTGCAGCATTTGTCTTGCCTTCTGCAAAATCACCACCACCGGAAAAATTAAAAAAAGACACCCATTTTTTTGGCAAATACATTTTCGTCAGCGACAACGCAATCGTTAACCCCAAAAAAGTCCATATCAAAACATAAATAATTCCAGTATGATTACCATCACCAACAAAAAATTCGTAAACACCTGTTGCCACCATCATCATCGAATCCAGCACCAATGGCACAAAAGGAGACAAATCCAGTGCATCAATAATATTGCCTGCAAACGCCATCGACGGCACAAAAAATGCCGTAAAAACAGTTGCTAATAAAAACAAACGTTTTTGTAAAGTCATTCTCTCTATATCATTATGTTTTCAATTATATCACATTTGGTATAAAATATGATATACTTAAAAGTAATGAATCGGTTAAAAAAATTTTGGATTGTATTTTTATCTTTCCTGCCGTTTGGTGCGGGTGCCGTTTCACCTTTTGTTATTGGTGGAATCGCGGGCGTTGCCACCATCGCAGGATTTTCGATTTATCGTTCAATGGCACCTGTAAATATGGAAGAAGCATTAAAATTCTTTTCCAGTTGTTGGTCATGCCAGATGTTTTCAGACATTATGTCAACAATGTCGGGACTGATTACACGCGTTTACAGTGCAATCGGTCATACAATCGTTCCTGTGGCAGTAATTTTGACTGCAGTATGGTTTACGTGGGTACTGATGTCTAATTTCATTAATTCAAAATGGGACAAACCATGGGATATCGCAACTACGTTTGGTAATCATCTGTTTAAATTAGGCTTTGTTTGTATGTTATTGGTGGCACCATTGCCACGCATGATTACAGATATTGCAATCGAACCAATATTCAATGTTGGTTTAACACTGAATCGTATGACGGTTCATGATGATAAATTCGACGAGTGTGTTGTTGCAACTGCACTGGCAGATCCGTCAACCATTCAAACAAACATAAACAACGTTTCAAACAAGGGTGCTTTTTCACCAAAATTGCGTCATAATCTTACATGCGAACTGGGCGGTGTTCATCAAATGACAGGTCTGGGGATGGCAATTGGCTGGGCAATGTTGAACATGTCTTTTAACGTAGATTATATGCATAAAATAATGTGGGCAATTCCAATATTTCCAAATGTTATTTTATTCTTTGCAGGGGCATTGGTTTTGACATTATTCTTTATGGCCCTGTTGCCGATACCAATGTATTTTCTGGAAGTATTTATAAAACTATCCATGGATTTAGTGATGTTACCATTAATGCTGTTGGCATGGTTATTCAAAGATTGGAAAATTTCATTGGCTGGCGTTGGCACATCACTGAAATCAATAATAAATAACGTCATATCTGCAACATTAGGGATTGCGATGACTGGCGTATTTGTATCATTTGCAATCATGTTCTTAAATGCTGTATTTGGCGATTGGGGTGGTGCAAGTGCATTGAATACAGCACTGACACAAAACGATTCGAAATTCTTGATGGATGCATTGATGATGAAAAATGACAGTCTGATAACCATTATATTGATGGGGCTGTTTATGGCAATGTTTATGACGATGATTCCTGCACTGGTCAAGACTTTGTTCAATGTTCAGATATCTACTGAATACTATGACAAACTGGAAAAAGACCTGAAAATCTTGTGGGAAAACGGCAAAAAATGGTACGAAAAAATAAAAAAATAAAAAATCAAGTGCTTTATTTAACTTGCCCCCCTTTTTTGTATCTTCCGAATCTGATATAATTCTCAGTGATGACAAAGTTTCCGATTCTTTACTGGCCACGTAAAACAACTGGGGATAACGAATACCAGTTGGCACGTAAGGTTATAAATAATTCAACAGGCGTTATGCCAGATGTTTACAATGATGACAAAGATATTTCAGAAATCTTGGAACAGAACCCAAGTGCAACAATTTATATGCCAATTTTTTGTGGGTCAACCGGCTGGTGGGGTGAATTGCTTGGCAGCGATGCTGTGGTCACTGATAAGTTGATTATTTCCCCAGAATGTCAGTTAATGGTTATTGAATCCCAGAAAAACGCAAAATCAAACGGGGCAAATCAGTTATTGGCGGCCGAAATCCGTCCATCCAGTGGATTCTTTAAAAAGATGAATTCCGGTATTGCAACCGTGGCGGACATGTTGGCCACAGATACAGGAACAATTTTGGCACTGTTTTCTGGCAAAAATCAAAATCAGTTTATAAATATCTTGGAATCTACGGGAAATTCATACCTGGGATGCATTGGCCGATATTAAAATGCTAATATTGCTTGATTTCTGTAAAATTCCTTGTATAATTCGCAGGCTAAAATTCTAAAAAAGGGTAATACAATGAAACAAGGAATTCATCCTGAATATCATGAAATCAACGTCACAAGAACAGACGGCAAGACAGTAAAAATGTACTCTTCTGTAAAAAAAGACTTGGTTTTATCAACAGATAACTTGAACCATTCTGCATGGACAGGTCAACGTTCAAACACAGGTGACAAAGGTCAACGTGCTGCAGAATTTAAAAGCAAATTTGCTGGATTCAATTTCTAAATTTAACTTTCGTCTGATGGGGGCAGCGACATGGAATTGTTGATCAAGGGTTCAACCGAATTAAACAAAATGTTTATGGCGTTGCAACGCACAGCGTCTGGATTACGTCGTGATTTTGGCGAAGTAGAAAACCTGCAACAGTCGTTGCGTGGTGCACGTGACTTTGTTCAAAAGGCATCTGCACGAATCGAAGAAAGCATTTTGTCTGACTTGTTGCTGGTTCGTCCAAATGCAGGACTGTTGACACCAAACACAACACATACTGGTGACGGTCGTGATGAATTTGTGTTGGCGTTGTCTGGGGCTGCAAATTTTGTTCGTGGCAATCCACACTTTGCGATATCATTGGCGTTACGTTCAAATGATGAAACAAAAATCGCACTGGTTTATTCCCCAATTGATGAAAGACTGTATTATGCAGAAGCGGGCCGTGGTGCATACGTATTTTCTGCATTTCATTCTGCAAGAATCAAAGTTTCAAATCTGTCCGAAGAATCGGATTTAACAATCGCATATAACACATCTGATGATCGTCCAATGGTTGGCGATGCACGCGTAACAGGATGCCCTGCACTGGATTTGGCATGGGTTGCCGCTGGTAAATTTGATGCATATGTATCAGACCCATTGGATTACGCAGAAATTGCCGCAGGCGATTTAATATTACGCGAAGCGGGTGGCAGAATCGAAATGATGGCAGACTTGGTCGCCACAAATGGTAAAGTAGAATTATAAAAAATCCCCCGTTTGGGGGATTTTTTATTCATATCTTAAACTGTCGATTGGGTTCAGTTTTGCCGCCTTCATCGCAGGCATTACACCAGACGACAGACCAACAATCACCGCAACAGATACAGATAATATAACTGGCCAAATACTGAACGGAACATTATAACCCAAGATAAAGCGACCGACCCCTTGGGACAGCCCAACACCAATCACCAGACCAATCATTGACCCAATAAATGAAATCAGAACAGATTCTGACAAGAATTGAATAATAATCATACGTTCACGGGCACCAATCGCCTTGCGTATGCCGATTTCACGCGTACGTTCTGCAACAGACACCAGCATCATATTCATAATACCAATTGCACCAACCAACAATGATACAGCCGCAATCGCAATCAACAGCAATTTTAAATATCCCGTAACAGTATTCATTGTTTCCATAACCTGTTTCATATCCATTATCTGAAAGTCGTCTGCAGCATCATCTTTTAATCTGTGACGTTGACGCAACAGCAATGTAATCTGTTCAATCGCCAAGTTATTATCTGATTCTGCAAATAATTTTAATGCAACCATGCCAACAGAATTTGGGAAACGACTGCCTTGCAGACGTTTTTTCAATGTTGTAATTGGGATTATAATCATATCGTCTTGGCTGCCCATGGCGGAATCACCTTTGGCCTTGGTCACACCAATAACAACAAACGGCGTGTTTTGAACACGTATTATTTCGCCAATTGGGTTTTCTGGCAATCCTAGTTCTTCGGCCGTTTCTGGACCAATAACAGCATAGGTTGACGCATTACGAACAGCCGCCATATCAAAAAATGTGCCGTACTGCATTTCTACGTTTTGTACAGTTGCATAATCTGGATAAACACCAACCATTGATGTACCCCAGTTTTTATTTCCATAAATCGCCTGGGCGGCACCATTTTGCACAGGGCTGACCGCCATTACATCTGGCAGACGACCAATAAATTCTGCGTCTTGGATTGTTAATGTGTTACGATTACCTGTTCTGACACCGGCTTGTTGTGCGGCACCTGCACGAATCATAATAGTATTCGTTCCAAGTGATGAAAATTGGTCTGTAATAGACTTTTGAACAGTTTCACCCACCGCAACCATTATAACCACAGCCATTACACCAATAATAATACCCAAAACAGTCAGGAAAGAACGAACTTTGTTTCCACTGATTGACAACCAAGATTCTTTTAAAATATCATTAAATGTCATTGTTTCCCCCTGCCCTGATTATAGATTTCTTTCATCTTTTGGAATTTTGCCGTCATAATTGATTTTTCCGTCACGAATATGTATCAATCTGTTTGCGTATTTTGCAATATCAAATTCGTGCGTAATCATTACGATTGTAATCCCCATATCATCGTTCAGTTTTTTAAAAAACTTTAATATTTCATTTCCCATTTTACTGTCCAATGCACCAGTTGGTTCGTCCGCCAAAATAAGTTTTGGGTTACCAGCCAATGCACGTGCAATTGCAACACGCTGTTTCATACCACCAGACAATTGTGTTGGCAGATAACTTTCAAAGTTTTCCAAACCGACACGCTTTAACATTTCACGTGCACGTTCAATTCTTTCATTCATTGGCAGGCCACGATACATCAATGGCAACATTACATTGTCCAACACACTGCGTTTTGGCAGCAAATTAAACTGCTGAAAAACAAAACCAATATGTTCATTTCTGACAGTTGCTAATTCATCTGGGGTCAACCCAGTCACATCACGACCATATAATTCATATATACCAGAACTGGCAGTGTCCAATGCACCGATTATATTCATACATGTAGATTTTCCAGAACCAGATGGGCCCATAATTGCAACAAATTCACCGGCCTTGATTGTAAAGTTTATATCAAACAAAACCTGTTGTTCGCCCCCTAATTCCAATGGAAAACTTTTATTAATATTCTTTAGCGAAATAATATTTTCAGCAGTACGTTTCATACAATCTCTCTCGTTTTTAACAAAAATATTATATCACAAATTTTAATCAGTATTATAAAAAAAACACTGGCAAATGCCAGTGCTTAATCATATGGGTTTTCAGCCTTGTCGTATTCAATAACAATCGGCAAATGTTCCCATTTTAATGCAGTCGCCAATCCACGACGTAAATAACGAGTATAAGATTCTGGGATATCAGATGCACCACCAACATTTATCGTTATCTTCATTGGATGACGACCTGTTTGACGTGCAAATTTAATCTTCATCGGTCTTTTCAAGCGTGACAAAGGTGGCTGACGGTCAGCAACCAATTTTTCAACAATTCTGTTAATCAAACTGGTTGGTGCCTGGGCCATTGAAATATCCCACTGTTCATAAATTCGACGGAACATATTTTGAACACCAGTGCCAGTTTCTGCAGATACAGCCAATATCATCGGCTTTATAATCTGATGAAAAGAATTTGAAAACTGATGCTTTAATTTCAGCAGTTTTTCATCACGTAATTCTGGTTCAACCAAATCCCACTTGTTCAATGCCACGCACAAAATTTTACCGGCATTATAAACACGTGCCGCAATACCCAGTGCCTGATTTTCAATATTCTTGGTCGAATCAACCATCAGTATTACAACATCTGCCTTGTCGATTGCGTCCAAAGACTTTAATGCAGACAGTGTTTCAACGTCGTCTGTGACCCCAGCCTTGCGACGAAGACCAGCAGTATCCATTAACACAATATCACGACCATAAAATTTTGTTGGAATTTTTACAGTATCACGCGTAATCCCAGGTGCATCCATAACAATTTGTCTTTTTTCACCCAAAACACGATTTACAAATGTTGATTTACCAACGTTTGGCTGTCCCAAAACAGCAATCTTGATGCGATTATCTGGTGCTGATTCTGTTTTTTGTTCTGTATCATCTGCTGGTTCACCAGCGATTTTATCCAAAAATTCATAAATAGTATCAAAACCACGTTTATGTTCTGCAGAAATCAATACTGGTTCACCAAAACCAAGTTTATAAAAGTCATGAACATTTGATAAACGCTTATCCGATTCGCTTTTATTTACCAATAATAATACTGGGGCATGCGTTTTACGCTTTACCAATCTGGCCCAATCAAGGTCTTCATTGGTTAACCCCACACGACCGTCAACAACAAACAGCACGGCATCAGAATTTGCAATCGCAGAAAATGCCATATTTGTTGAATCCAGTGCAATACCAGAACGGGCGTTTTCCAGTCCAGCCGTGTCATACAGCGAATATGGACGATCGCGAAATACGCCAGAAATTGTATCACGTGTGACCCCTGGTCTGTCATGAACCAGCGCATCACGCGTACCTGTCAACGCATTAAATAATGTGGACTTACCTGTGTTTGGGCGTCCTGCAATAGTTACCTTTATCATCGTTTTTTCCATTGATTTTTTGTAATTATAAAGCAAAAATATAAATAATCAAATGGGGGTATAAATATGAAGAAAAAATTTAAGAACGCATTAAAACATATTCATGATGTAATTGTTAACCCAAAACGTTATTTTACCAAGATTGTCGCAGACGGAAACTTGGAAGAATCTATGTTAAAAGCATTTTTATACGGTTTGCTGGGTGGCATATTGGTTTTATTCATCAGACTGTTGGGCGGTGCATCAATCACACTGGGGTCAATATTTACTGCGATTATTGTTGTACCTGTACTGGCTGTGGCACTGTTATTCGTTATGGGCGGATTGTTGATGCTGGTATCTGAAATCACAGGTGGCGAACGTGACTGGGAAATCGCAATCAAAGGGTTAGCATCTGTATTCTTTATATATCCTGCAATTTTGGTATTAAACGCGTTGGCATTTAACTGTGTGTCAATTTGGGTCATCAGTTTACTGGTTGATATATATATTCTGTTCTTGTTCTATAATATATCACTGTATTGCATGCGTGGTAAACGTGGCAGTGTTATTCTGGTTATTGCAATATTGGCGATGTTCATGTTCACAGTATATGCCACAGATTACAGAATTGGATGGTTTATGCTTAAAAATGCAGGTGCGACGTTGGCTTGTTTGATATAAAAATAAAAAATCCCACAAACGTGGGATTTTTTTTTATTTCGCAGGTGCAATGATAATTGATTTTGTTCTTTCGTCTGGTTTAGACTTTGATTCCATATTACCCTTGTCACCAACAATTTCCAAGATACGTGCAAATAATTCTGGTACAGCATCTTTTCCACGTGCCAAAACCTTTTTTGAACCCTTGGTCATAACAGATATTTTAACCTTGTTACCATCGCCCAAAAATTCAAAAACTTTTTTCAATTTGATATTCAAATCGTTTTCTTCGATAAAAGGTTTTATCCAAACTTCTTTTAATTCTGTTGTTTTTTGATTCTTTTTCGCTTCGGACGCACGTTTTTTCTGTTCATATTTGAATTTGCCATAATCCATAACTTTCACAATTGGAACAGGTGCATTTGCGTTCATTTCAACCAAATCCAGACCAGCATCTGATGCAATCTGTAACGCCTGGGCAATCGGCATAGCACCCATATTTTGGCCATCAAAATTAATTACTTGTACTGTCTTGGCAGTAATACGATTATTCATACGTGGTCCCGTATCACGGCGATTATCACGATTAAATGTAGGTTTAATGTTCGGCTCCTTTGTTAAACATAAGGAAATTATTAACTAAAATTAAGCATTTTTCAAGATATTTTGCATATTTTGCAGGGCATTCCAAACATCACGTTTTGCCGCAGGCTTTAATATCAAATAATTTGGATGAAATATTGGTACAACAGTTATGCCATTTTCCAAAACAACAGGCACACCATGCGATTTTGCAAGATTTACATTTGCATATTCTGATGCAGGCAGCGACCCCAACGTCAAAACAACCTGGGGCGACAACAATTCAATCGCCTTGTCAACAAATGGTCGTGACAGTTCCAATTCTTCTGTGGTTGGTGTACGCCCACCAGGTGTACGCCAAAACAGCATAGGTAAAATCGATACATCTGTACGACTTAAACCAATTGCCTGTAACATTTTATCCATTAATTCGCCCGCACTGCCGGATAATACCACACCAGACGCATCATCATCAGAACTGGGGATATCTGTTAATATCAACAGTTTGCCAGTCCCAACATGTGGCAACACCGTATTTGTTGTCCCACTACGCAATGGATGATTAAATTCTTGAATCATACGTTTCAACGCATCAATATCCGTTGGCCTGGCCGCCATTGAACGCACCGTATCAAGCGATATAGACTGCACAGGTGCGATTGGTGGCACAACAACAGGGGTTGCACGCCCTGCCCCATTAACAACCGGATTTTGCGAAGGTTGTTTTACAGCAGTTTGTGATACCACAGTCGCATTTTCTGCCAATTCCCATTGGACACCAGACAACACTAAATCACGCAATGCGTCCTTGAACATTTTTGTTTTTCCTTGATTTTTCAAACGTTTTATTATACAATATAGCACGAGCAACAAAAACTCAAGGGAGTATTTTCATGAAAATTAAAAATTTTGCTTTGTTGGCTAGCGTTGCAGGCTTGTTGGCTGCATGCGGTGGTTCTATTGTTGAACCTGCTGACCTGAACAATCAACGCGTATTCTTTGATTTCAACTCTGCTGAAATCTCTAAAGAAGCGAAAAACAACCTGTTGGGTCAGGCTTTGTATATGAAAAACCACGAAGATGTTAAAATCCAAATCGCTGGTAACTGTGACGAACGTGGTTCAACAGAATACAACTTGGCTTTGGGTGCACGTCGTGCAAACGCTGCAAAGTCAGTTATCGTAAATGACGGTATCAGTGCAAAACGTATCTCTACTATCTCTTATGGTAAAGAACGCCCATTGGTAAAAGGTACAGGCGAAAAAGTTTGGAAAATGAACCGTAACGCAACAACAACTGTTAAATAATAACATTTGTTAAAAAAGATAAAAAAACACCGGTAAAAGCCGGTGTTTTTTTACAATATTAACCAATCAAAAAAAACCGGCTTTTACCGGCTTTTTTTTAACATTTTTACTTTGTTATTTTCTCAACCAATTCAAACAACTGGGTACGTGTTGAAAAAGATAATGTTATACTGCCCGCACCACCACGACGTTCAGACAGTTTTGCATGTACGCCCAAAGCCTTGGATATTTTCTTTTCAATATCACGAACAGTTGCAGCATCTATGGTTTTGGCTGTATGCTTACGCGAACCGGATGCACGTGGTGCAGACTTTACCAGTTTATCCGTATCAGCAACGGACAATTTGTCAGCAATAATTTTATGAGCCAATTCTTCTGGATTTTCAGCAACCGCAATTGTACGAGCGTGCGATGCAGATAATTCACCCTGCCCAACTAAATTTTGCACACTGTCCGGCAGTGACGTCAAACGCAACATATTACGAATATAACTTTCTGACTTTCCAATTAAACGCGAAACATCCGGCAATTCATAATCGCAACATTCCATTAAGTTTTTATAAGCGTTCGCTTCTTCGATTGGATTTAAATTTTCACGTTGAACGTTTTCAATCAACGCTATTTCCATTGCGTTTGTATCATCAATCGTCTTTACCAACGCAGGAATTTCAGACAACCCAGCCATTTTTGACGCACGATATCTGCGTTCCCCTGCAACAATTTCATACGAATATGGACGATTAGATACACTGCGTAACAAAATCGGCTGTAATACGCCCTTCTCTTTTATAGACGCGGATAAATCTGCCAATTCAGCTTCTGTAAATGTTTTTCGTGGCTGGTCTGGATTTGCACCAATTTGTGCCAGCGGTATTTGTTTTACAACAACACGTTCACTGGGGGTTAACAATGATATATCAGGAATCGTCCCACGAGACGCCTGTAAATCAGCCAAACCACGACCAAGTCCAAATTTATTCGCCATCATACCCCCCTTCGGTTCTTTGAACTACTTCGGTTGCGACACGCAAGTACGCCTGTGCACCGCTGGAATTAAAATCATAAAACAACGCTGGCATACCATGACTTGGTGCCTCTGATACACGGACATTACGTGGAACAACAGTTTTAAACACTTTATCACCAAACGCGGCACGAACATCATCATCAACAGCACGTGTAACATTATATCTGCGTTCGTACATCGTCAACAACACGCCCAAGATATCCAAATTTTGATTCCATTTTTCTTTTACAACAGATATCGTATCAGTTAATTGTTGAACACCTTCCAGGGCAAAAAATTCACATTGCAACGGAATTAAAACACTGTCTGCAGCAGTCAATGCATTAATTGTCAAAAAACCCAACGCAGGTGGACAATCCAACAAAATATAATCATAGTACGGCAAAATCGGCTGTAACGCATCACGCAAACAAAATTCGCGGTTTTCCATATCCAACAAATCAATATCGGCACCCGCCAATGCCTGAGAAGACGGCAACAAATGCAAACCTTTGACAGCGGTGGTCAAAATATTATCTGCGATATTTGCAGTTCCCATAATAACACCGTAAACACTTTGACGATGTGATGCACGTTCAAACCCAAGCCCCGTCCCAGCATTACCTTGTTGATCTAAATCAATTAACAAAACACGCTTTTGAATTGCGGCCAGCGACGCACCAATATTAATTGCAGTCGTTGTTTTACCAACCCCACCTTTTTGATTTGCAAACGCAATAATATATGTCATTTTCCTTTCCTATTTTAATACAAAGATATTAAAACCAATCGATTCGGTCAAGACTTTAAAAATCACACAATAAAAACTCAGTCCAATCAATACAATAAGCATTATTTCACATGAAACACAACCAAACACACAACACACAAAAACACCGGCAAATACCGGTGTTTTTATTATATTTTTATTATTTTTAACTATTATCAATATATTAAGTAAAATTTCACATGAAATTACCGACAAAAATCAACAATTATTATAAAGCCATCACCAGTTTTTGACGGCACCAAAGAATATTCAAAACGATATTTTTGTTTTGCGGTTGCAATTTCAGATTCTATTTCCCGGCCTTTTAATAAAAAAAGCCGGTATTTTGTCTTTGCAACATAATCCATTATCTTTGTCAAAGATGCAAACGCACGTGCCGTGAACACAATTTTATCACTTTTTGCCGGCAAACCCCGGACATAATCTTCAACACGACCATGAAATATTGTCAGATTTTCCAGTCCCAACTTTTCTTTGACTGCCGATAAAAACGCAACTTTTTTACCGATTGATTCAATACACGTTACATTCCAACCCAATATCGCCAAGACAACGCCCGGAAATCCGGCACCACTGCCCAAATCAATTACATTTACATCACGCGGCAAAACATTCGCCAACTGTGCCGAATCGGCAAAATGACGCGTTTTTATATCCACCAATGTACTGGGGGCAACCAAATTCATACGCTGCGACCACTGACGCAACATATTTTCATATTCTTCAAATTTGACATTATTCTTCATAAAGAGTATTCTATCATAATCATGAGAAAAATAGAAAGTTTATTTATTGGCATCAGTTTGTTCACTGTTCTTGTTGTAACAGGGGTTGCAATATGGGGCACAACAAACAAAAATTCAACCGGTGGCACATACCACTTTCCAGAAACACAGTTTGGTTCTTTTTTGGCAGCCCAACATGCAATATACGTCAATGATTTTGACACAGCATCAAGACTGACCAATAACTTAAAAGACACAGACATCACAGTCGTTGGCAACACCAAACTGATATCAGAATTTTTAGGCGGAAAATTACCACACAATGCGAATTTATTACGCGAAGAAAAAACACTGCCTGCAAAATTTATATACGAAGCATGGTTGATTCAAAATGACAAATGGCAAGAAATGCACAACCGTCATAAGAAAGACGATTCTGCACTGATTGCACCATTCAGAATTTGGCCTGCGATTGCAAATGATTGGCGTACAAATACATTTAAATTTATCGAAAAATTGCCTGTTAATGAATCATGGCGTGAATTTGTTCGTGGACAGATTTATGCTGAACTGGGCGACATCGACAAGGCTGCACAACATTTTAAATCTGTCAGCACCGATTTCATGAATATAAATGACTATATGTACCTGATGTCATTTTACACACATCACAACATGACAGATAGTGCAGGGGCATTAAAAGCAAAATACACCGCCAGACCAGCAGGTATGTTTTTAATTGACTTTGATAAATTCCCAGACTGGTCTGTATATAGCGGCTATAAAAATGCAATGGCTTTCAGTTTGATACAGAACGTATCACACACACAGATATTAATGTATTCTGACCTTGCGATGTTGATGTTGCGATTTGCACAAATTATCGCACCAGAAATGACACAAAATACAGATGCAATAAATTATTATCTGGGGCAATTTTTATATACAAACACCGGTGATTACAACCAGTTCTTTTCACAAATTAGCCCAGACAGCCCATTTTTCCCATTTGTTGCATTACGTAATGCAGAAAAAACAAATGATATTGCATTGCTGGAAAAATCATTAAAACAATACCCATTATTTGTACCTGTGATAAACAAAACTGTGGGATATTATATAAAAACAGGCAATTTACGTGCAGCGTTACGTGTTGTTAATCGTGCATTAAATAACAAAAACCTGGACGATGCGGGCAGGGCGTTTTTCGCAAAATCTAGGGCACAAATATATTATTCTTTTGGCGATTACGATTCTGCACAGAAAGATCTAAAATTCGCATCTGATAATCTGAAAGTAGATGCAGAAATTGTATCTTTGCAGGCAAAAATTTGGGCAAAACAAAATAGAGAAATAGAAGAAGCATACAAATACGCAATGACACTGGTAGCAAAGAACCCATCTGATATTACAGCATGGGACACATTGGGTATTGTTGTTGCTGCACGTGAAGGCGTTGATGCAGCATTGGAAGTCTTGGAACGTGTTGGCGAATTATCACAATCACATTCGCCATTATATGTGCACTTGGGGGACATATATGTATCAATCGGGGAATACGACAAAGCCCGTGAATCATATATTCGTGCAATTGATTTATCTGATGATGGATTAACAGTTGTCCCTGAAATCGAAAGAAAAATAAGGAAACTAAAATGAAAATAGGCGTAATTGGTGCAGGTGCATGGGGTACCGCACTGGCAATAACCGCTGCACGCAGTGGAAACGAAACAATATTATGGTCATACGATGGACAACACAAAGAATTTGACGGTGTTATATTACCAGAAAACCTGTCTATTACCAAAGAAATGGGTGACACCAAAGAAACAGACGCTTGGTTGGTTGTTACACCATCTGCTTTTTTCCGCGAAACACTAAAAAAGGCACGCGTTCACTATAACGGACAACCCATTATCATTTGTACCAAGGGTGCAGAATGCAGCACAGGCCAATTCATGTCTGAAATATTACAAACAGAATTGCCAGAATGTGTTGATTTTGGCGTACTGTCTGGCCCACAGTTTGCAGCAGAAGTCGCCCAAGGCGTCCCAACAGGTTCAACCGTCGCAGGCACAAACAATGCAATCATAGCAGCCCAGCAAGCGTTAAATAAATTATATCTGGACCCAATCAGCGACGTTATCGGCACAGAAATATGTGGTGTTGGAAAAAACGCAGCAGCATTAATCAGTGGTTATAATTCTGTTATGGCAAGCGGCGAAAACGAACGTGCATTATTATTCACACGCGTTTGGGGCGATGTAACAAAAATCGGTGTCGCATCTGGGGCACAAATCGCAACATTTTTAGGTCTGTGCGGACTGGGTGACTTGTTCTTGTCTGCCACCAGCGTCACCAGCCGCAATTATTCCGGTGGCATTGCAATTGCAAACGGACAAAAACCCGAAGGCACTGTCGAAGGAATCCATGCATTATGCGGTCTTATCGAACGTGCAAAATCATTGGGGGTTGATGTACCTGTTCTGATTGATATGAAAAATAAATTAAAAATCTAAATAAAAAGCCGGTAAATGCCGGCTTTTTTTTGTTTAGGAAAAAACTTATTAAAAAAACCGGCATTTGCCGGTATTTTTATGCTAAATCCCTGACTTTTTTAGTCTTGGCATCATATACACGTGGCACACCTTCGTAACGCAGTGCCCGATGATGCTTTGGTATTAAATATTCTGGTATTGGTGATGCACGCCCCATTTTTACTTTGTCATTCATTGCAATTTGAACTGCATTTTTACGATAGAAGTGCCATTCACCATCCGCTTCAATTGGGCGATTATAATAGCCCTGCATCAACACAATCTGCTTTCCTTTTGGCAACGTCATTAAATCCATTGGACTGAATAAATCTTCTTCTTTATCAACCTCGACTTCTTTACCATCTGGGCCTTTTTCTTTCTTCTTGGTTTTTTTCTTGCCAATCATACGTGTAAATCTTTCTGCGGTTGCAGGATCATTTACACGTAAAATAACCTTGGCTGCAGTATTTGCGATAATTGTATCAGCGGCTTTGTCACCGTATTTTTCAGCAATCTGACTGATATCCTGACCAACAATCAGGTATGATACTTTTTGACCACGACCAACCGCAGGACCTTGGATAATCGCCTCTAACTTATTCATTGTCGGCATTTCGTCCAGTACAAACAGGGCAGGGTATGGGCCTAATTTTTGACCATGATTTACTGCTTCTGGCTTATTAGCAATCAAGAATTTTGACAACAATTCAATAAACATACTGGTTATTGGACTAAACGCAGGTGCATCCGCAACATTCATTGACAGATATATCGTAATTGGCTTCATCTTGCCGTCGGTTGGATCAACCATACCACGAACATCTGTAAAATGAATATCAGAATGACGCGTATGTTTATTTACAGCAGGATGACGGAATATATTTAATCCCGCATTCATTGTCGATATAACTGACCCACGTTCTTTGTCAGGTGTGTTGGCCAAATTTATCAATGCAGATATTGCATCGCTGTCATAAGAATACAAGCGTGCTTCATTTATCGCTTCGGTCAAGAAATCTTTCATTGGATCCACCATCATAACCATTTGGTCACCTTGGCGTTTACGTTCTTCGATTTCATTAGCAACTTTTATTTGACCTTCGACGTACCATGCAAGGAACATCGGGATTGACGCTTCGCCGCCATGCCATTCAGATGGCAAACCACCCCACGTACCAACATGAACATAATTGTTTATATTTAATTGCCCACGTTGCAACAGTGACATTGCAGCATACGCGTTTGGATCAGATGTCATTGTCATATAATAATCCATCAGCACAGTCGCATCTTGGGAATCAAATGTTCCATTTTTCAATCTGTGATAAAAATAGTCGTTTGCCTTGGCACGTTCAACCTTGGACACGATAAAGTTTATAAATCCAGTTAACGCTGCACGTGCTGTATTTGACCAGTGCGGATCTTTAGCATTTTCTTCGATAATAGAATTAACAATAACTTGGATATATGTACTTTTTTCTTCATCATTATCTGGCAAATTTTCCGGAGACAATGGATTCCACGCAGGATAATAGATACCATTTTCTGGTTCGTCGCGGGCAGCCCAGTTCATAATAAATACAGGACCAACAGTCGCACGATACGCGGATGTATCCCTGTCTAGTTCTGGTTTAGGGTCGTTGACAATCATTGAAACATTATCACACCCCAAAATAGTTGGAATAACGACCCCCTGCGTTTTACCGGTACCAGCAGGTGCCAACAATAACGCAGATAATGTTTCGTCCATTTTTAATGGTTTGTTCTTGAAAAAACCAAGAACCATCATAAAACCTTTGAATAAGCCGTCTTTGTTTGTATAATCTGTACCCATTTTTTTGATATCATCGGCATTTGCCTTGCGTGAAGACTTTTCATCAAATTTATCCTTGGAATGCGGATTAAATTCATCTGTCATCGTGGCATCAGCCAGAAAATAATAACCAATCAATGGCAACAATGGTGTTATACACGCCAAATCAGGACGTGCAACACATCTGGATATCCAATGCGGTACTTCGGCCAAAACAGATAAGCCAAACGAAGACAACATTTGTGAAACATAAATATTAATCCAATGTTGGGTTGCAGGTGACCAACCATAACGCCATATATGTTCCACAGGAAATGCACAAGCAAACATCAATGCCGCAATTAACCAAATAAGTATGGTCCAACGAATTGACCAAAACTCACGTGCAAGTGGAGTTTGTTCGTGTTCTTTATAGGCACTGGAACGGAAAATACTGATACCTTTTCCTTTGCCTGATGCAGATAAAAAGTTGAATTTAGTTGCCATGGTGTTAATATTATATCAGAAAAAACATAATTTATAAATCAGGAATTAACAAAAACATGAAAAATATTCCAAGAATTTTTATCAACGAAAGCCTTCAAAACGGTACTATAATACCAGCCAACAAAGATATCGTTCATTATTTAACACGCGTTATGCGAACTGACACGTGTCTGGTGTTTGGAAATGGTAATGAATATAACGCAAAATTAACCGATGATAAAAAATCGTTAATCATTGGCAACCAAACAAATCATACAGACCCATCTGGTAACATTACACTGATGTTTGCCCCAATCAAACGAACAGATGATTTGATAAACATGGCAACACAAATGGGCGTTCATGCATTCCAGCCGGTTATAACAGACAGAACAAATGCCAATCATATTAATTGGGAACGTATGCAAAAAATAGCAATCGAGGCCGCAGAACAATCTAATAGAAACACTGTTCCAAAAATATACACACCGATTAGGTTCGCAGACCTTGATTTAAAAAACACTGTTTTTGCAGATGAACGCGTTGCATATGGCCACAATACAAACAACAGGGCAGGTGATATAAAATCAATCTTGATTGGTCCCGAAGGTGGCTTTTCTGATTCTGAATTTACAGCACTGGATAACGCGGGTGCTGTTGGTATATCACTGGGGAAAACAATTTTACGTGCAGAACTGGCATCTGCAATCGCAATCGCAAAGGTGACATTAAATGGGAATTAGAATCTCAAAAGTTATTGCCGATTCTGGGGTTGCATCACGTCGTGGTGCAGAAGAATTAATTTCACTGGGCCAGGTTTCTGTGAACGGGAACGTTGTTACAACACCTGTATTCTTTGTCGAAGAAAACGATATTATTGAAGTTAAGGGCAAAAAAATAACACAAAAAAACGGTCTGCATGTATATATGTTTCATAAACCTATAAACACGATGACAACAACATTTGATCCACAGGGACGCAAAACAATATACGACTGTTTGCCTGCAGAACATAAGAATTTGAAATATATTGGCAGATTGGACTTTAAAACCACAGGTTTATTATTGCTGACCAACGATGGTGAATTCGCAAGAAAAATGACATTACCATCATCAAAAATTCCACGCACATATATCGCAACAGTATCAAGCCGTGATTTCTCGGGTCTTGATGCTGCACGTGCCGGTATAACTGTTGGCGGTATAAAGTATTCACCAATGAAAATTGATCACATTGGCGGCAGTAATTTACGCGTATCAATATGCGAAGGTAAAAAGAACGAGGTCAGAATTGTACTGGCGGCATGTGGATGTCCCGTACATAAATTGCACCGTGTATCTTTCGGTAATATTAAATTAAAAAAACTGCCTGTTGGGAAAATTGAACCTGTACCACAGAAAACAATTGACGAATTATTAAAATCTCTTTAATATTCAAATAAAAGGAAGGGAGATTTGCAATGAAAAAAACACCTGCAAAAAATACTAAAAACACCAAAAAGACCGTAAAGGTACGCCCTGTAGCGTCAAAACCAACTGTAAAACCAGCAAAAACAAATGCTGCAAAACCATGCTTTAATCCATGGTCTGTATCAATTTATGTTTATTGGTTTATCATTTTATTCTTTATTGCTGCAACTTTCTATATCTTGGGTCGCAGTCATAATATGCAAACAACACCATCTATTCAAATCACAGAAGAAGTGTTGTTGCAATCTGGCGACTACTATGAAAGTGGTAAAACAAAATTGACTGCTGGCAATATTGCAGAAGCAATTGCAGATTTGACTGCTGCGATTGATTCAGGGGCTGCATCTGTTGACACATACATTTTGCGTGGCGAAGCATACATGCAATCTGGCGACTATGCAAAAGCAATGGCTGATTTTAATTCTGTATTGGAAAAAGATCCAGCAAATGCAGTTGCATATTATGACCGCTATCTGTTGAACACACGTTTGGAAGATTATAATTCCGCAATGAACGATATAAACAACGCATTGGCTGCAAACACAACAAACCCAAGTGCAATTTTGCAAATGCGTGACCTGTATGCAAAACGCGGTAAATTGAATCTGTGGTTGAAGAACTGGCAGGGTGCTGTTGCTGATTTTACAAACTCTTTGGCAAGACCAGAAGGTACAATCGACCCAACAGTATATGCTGACCGTGCAGAAGCATACACAGCAATGGGTAACTATGCAGATGCAGTTAACGATTATTCATCTGCTGTTCGTGTAATATCTGAACAGATTCAGGGTGCACAAACAATGGACGAACGTGAAGCATTATCCAGCAAAGCGATGAACTATTTTGAAAAATCGGCTGCATTAAACTTGCAACTGGGTAATACAGATGCATCACGTAATGATTTAGAATCAGCATACACAATTGCAGTTGCGTTAAATGATTCTGAAACAGCAACAAGATTAGAAGGTTTGATTGTTGAACTGAATAATCAAGTTGCACAATAAAATATATAACCCTTTAAAAGAAACGCCCAATCGGGCGTTTTTTTATTCTTGAATAAAACCACCAGATTGCATCTTCCACAAACCAGCATAAATTCCACCGTTGCGAACCAACTGATTGTGCGTTCCACTTTCCGCAATTTTTCCACCCGACATAACAATAATTCTATCCATATTACGTAATGTGGATAAACGATGTGCAATTACAATTGTTGTGCGACCATTTGATAACTTATCAAACGATTCTTGGATAACAGATTCTGTTTCTGAATCCAGTGCCGCTGTCGCTTCGTCCAGAATCAATATTGGTGCATCTTTCAAAAAAGCACGTGCAATTGCAATTCTTTGGCGTTGACCACCAGATAATTTTATTCCACGATCACCAACCAATGAATTATATCCATGGGGCGACTTTTTAATAAACATATGAGCAGATGCGTGTTTGGCCGCGGCCATTATCTCTTTATCAGACGCACCTATCTTTCCATATTCGATATTTTCACGAATTGTTCTGTTGAACATTGTTGCATCTTGGGGAATAAAAGATATGTTTTTACGCAATGAATCTTGGGTTACGTGTTTAATATCTTGTCCATCGATCAGTATCCGACCGTCTGTCGCATCATATAAACGCATCAACAAATTTACAAGTGTCGTTTTACCTGCACCCGACAAACCTACAATTCCAATCTTTTCGCCAGATTTAATATCAAGTGACAAATTATTAATCACAAAATTTTTATTGTATTTAAATCGCAGATTTTCAATTTTTATATTCGCAGCATCAACCCTTAATTCAGATGCACCTTTATCGTCTTGGACAGAAATAGGTTTAACCAGTGCATTATAAGAACCTGCAGCATTCCCCCAAGTGCTGATAAAGTTTTTAATGCTCATAATTACAGAAAACGCAATCGAACTGATTCCAGCATACACAGCCAATGCAAAAGATATATCTGCAATTGTCGATTTACCAATACTGTACATATAACCAGACAATATTATAAATATCGAAAAACAAATTGTGTCCATTACTAAATTTCCGGGTGCCCAGAAAAAACGCGACCAAAAATGTGAAACATTTGCATCTTTTTCATATTTCTTTCTGATTGGTTCAACCACTTTTTGTTCATATTTTGCATTTGCAAAAATCTTGACCACCATAAAATTAGATAACGCATCTAATAAACGTCCCTGTAACGCATTGTGTGCTTCTGTTTTTTTACCTGACATACGTAATGATTTTTTTACAGTGCACAATCCCCAAATAATACGAAACGCAACTGCAAATGTAATAACTGCAACATATTGCCACCCAATCGCCGCCAAACCTGCTGCAGTAAGTACAAATGTTATCAATGCACCAAACAAACTGCCAAAAAATGTTTCGACTGATTCAAAAAAAGATTCAGAAATTCTGTGAATTTGACTGCTGATTTTTCCTGGCATTGATGCAGTGTAAAAATCTGCACTTTGTTCAAAAACATATTTATACAAATCGGATGAAATTTTATTATACGATGGATATTTGATATATTTATCAAACGTAAACCAACGCAATATAGATGCACACCATTGTGCACCACGCATAAGAAAATACGTACCCGCAACAAAAATAATCGCGTGCATAATTTCTGATTGTGGGGTTGACTCTAAAACTTGGACTGTATTTTTTAAGTAATATGCAGGCAACACAAACAAACCAAATGTATCAATGATTGCAAGCACAGAATACAACAATACAACCCAACCACAATAACGCCAGAAATTTTTGATATAGAATCCTAAGACACTTGATGGAAACTGCATAACACACCTCTAAATACAGCCTTTTTATTGTATCATAAAAAAGGTCTAAAAAACAGTGATTTTGTTTGCAATAACAGAAATATGTTCTATAATTCGCACTGCGAAGGAGAAATTGTTCTTTTGTGTATCTGTCACAGGGTACAGAAACGAATGATTTTTCTTCGCAAGAAAACAAAAACATAAAAAAAACTATGGAGAAAATAAATGGTATTTGGCTTATTTAAAAAAGACGCTAAATTAAACAATCCTGTTGCAGTAGAAATCAAATATGGCGATGAAACACTGCGTTTGGAAACAGGTCGTATGGCAAAACAGGCAAACGGTTCTGTTTTGGCAACAATGGGTGAAACAATGGTTTTGGCAACCGTTTGTGCAGAAAAAGCAGCAGTCGAAGGACAAGACTTCTTTCCATTAACTGTTGACTATCAAGAAAAATTTGCATCAGCAGGTCGTATCCCTGGTTCACGCGACAGACGCGAAGGCAAGGCATCAACAGCAGAAACATTAACTGCACGTTTGATTGACCGTCCAATCCGTCCACTGTTCCCAGAAACATTTAAAAACAAAGTTCAAATTATCGCTCAGGTATTTTCATACGACAAAAAGAATCAACCTGACATCTTGGCAATGATTGCTTCATCTGCTGCATTGGCATTAAGTGGCGTTCCTTTCCAGGGTCCAATTGGTGCTGCACGTGTTGGCTATGCAGATGGTAAATATATCTTGAACCCATCGAAAAAAGCGGTTGAAGAATCTGAAATGGATTTGGTTGTTGCTGCGACAAAAGATGGCGTATTGATGGTTGAATCTGAAATCGGCGAATTGGACGAAGCAACAGTATTAGGTGCTGTTAAATTCGGTTTCGATGAACAACAGAAAGTTATCGCTGCAATTAACGAATTGGCAGAAAAAGCCGGTAAAGAACGCTGGGAAACACCAGAAAAAACACCAGAACAAATCACAATGGAAGAAAACTTTGAAAGTTTTGCTGGCGATATCGAAGCAGCATTGCAAATCAAAGAAAAATTGGTACGCTTGGAAACATTGGCATCAATTCATGCAGCCGCCAAGGCACGTATTCCTGAATTGTTCCCAGAATCTATTCGTGCAACATCTACGTTGGAATCTTGGGCAGACGAAGTTATTGAAAATCTGACAGCACGTATTATGCGTGGCAATATCTTGGCTGGTAAACCACGTATTGACGGTCGTGATAACAAAACAGTTCGTCCAATTGAAATTGAATTGGGTGTTCTGCCACGTGCACATGGTTCTGCATTGTTCACACGCGGTGAAACACAGGCATTGGTATCATTGACATTGGGCGGTGGCAAAGATGCATTACCAATTGAATCACTGGACGGTGCCGAAGAACGTGACTTTATCTTGAATTACAACTTCCCAGGTTATTCTGTTGGCGAATGCAAAGGTCTGAAATCCCCAGGTCGTCGCGAAATCGGTCACGGTAACTTGGCATGGCGTGCTGTTCACCCAATGGTACCATCACGCAGCGAATTTGATTATGTAATTCGTATCGTATCCGATATCTTGGAATCAAATGGTTCTTCATCAATGGCAACAACATGCGGTGCAACATTGGCAATGATGGACGGCGGTGTTCCAATGAAACGTCCAGTTGCAGGTATCGCAATGGGTCTGATTAAAGAAGGCGATGATTACGCAATTCTGACAGACATTTTAGGTGACGAAGACCACTTGGGCGACATGGACTTTAAAGTAACAGGTACAGACCAAGGTGTTACAGCATTACAAATGGATATTAAAATTACTTCTATCACATTTGAAATTATGGAACGTGCATTGGCTCAGGCAAAAGATGGACGTATGCACATCTTGGGCAAAATTGAAAAAGCCATCAAAAAACCACGTGAATCTGTGTCTGAATATGCACCACAGACATATACAATGAAAATCAATCCAGATAAAGTTCGTGAAGTTATCGGTAAAGGTGGTAGTGTTATCCAAGCCTTGGTCCGTGAAACAAACACGATTATCGATTTGGAAGACGATGGTACAGTTAAAATTATGGCTGTTTCAAAAGAAGATGCTGATAACGCAATCGCACGCATCAAAGACATCGTTGCAGAACCAGAAGTTGGCCAAATCTATAAAGGAACAGTATCTGGTATGAAAGACTTTGGTCTGTTTGTGAAAATCATGAACGGATTCGAAGCAATGGTTCATATTTCTGAAATCACTGGTGAACGTATCGCAAAAATCGAAGACACAAAAATCAAAGAAGGCGATACAGTTTACGTTCGTTTCTTGGGTGCTGACAAACGTGGCAAAACACGTATGTCTATGGTCGGAATTGACCAGAAAACTGGCGAAGAAATCAAGAAATAATGGTTACAGCAAATGAAACCTGAACAATTAACTTGGACAGACGAACAATGGGCAGACCACATGGACTGCCCAGTTCAAGAAGTTCCAAGCATCAGAAAATATATGACTGAAAATTTTTTCCCAGCAATTGCATGTAACAAAGAAACAGGCGAATATTATTTTGCTATGTCAAAAATGGATACAAGTTTTGCAGGAACAAAACGTGTTTTACCAATGATAACTGGGAAAGAAAAATTTTCTAGTTTTGAATCTGCTGCAAAAAATGCAAATCAAAACATTATTCCAAAACTAGAATTAAACAGATTTTGGTCATGGGCATTGGACGTTCCACAGCGTGCATTGCAAATGTTACATGTAAAGGAGAGATAATATGGATATGGAAGCATTGATGGCACAGGCGGCTGAATTGCAAAACAAAGTTGCCGCGGCCCAAGAAAAATTATCACAGACAACTGTCAAAGGCGTATCAAGTAATGGTGCATGTGTTATTGATATGACAGGCAAATACGATGTGTTAAAGGTCGCAATTCATCCTTCTTTGTTACCACATGGTGTTGATGTTGTTTCTGAAACAATTTTATCCGCAATCCAAGATGCAAAACAAAAAGCAGATAATATCATTGATAAAATAATGGGCGAAGCAACCGCAGGTATGCCAATGCCACAATAATAAAAAATTAACCGGTGTTTACCGGTTTTTTTATAACTTGTTTTTTCATACGTATTAAATATTTGCATTTATATTTTTCTTTGTTATAATCCGTGTGCTTTGGGTGGTTAGCTCAGTTGGTTAGAGCGTTACGTTGACATCGTAAAGGTCGTTGGTTCGAGTCCAATACCACCCACCAGTTTTTCTTAAAGGATAAATAAATAATGCGAATGCAAATTTAATCTTAACATAACAATCAACGGGAATCATAGTGGACGCCCCGTTGGCGTCTATTTTTTTTAATAATACAGGCAAAGGAAAAATAAAAATGGCAAAAAAATATTTAATTACATCTGCATTACCATATGTAAACGGAGAATTACATTTGGGACATTTAATCGGTTGTTATTTGCCAAGTGATGTTTACGCACGTTTTTGCCGTGCATGCAATCGCGATGTTTTGTTTGTATGCGGTGCAGACGAACATGGAACACCTGCTGTTGTTGGGGCCGCGGCCGAAGGTTTACCAATTATCGAATATAATAATAAATATTATGAAAAACATTTACGTGCTGTTCGTGATTTTAATTTATCCTTTGATTTATATGGTCGAACACATACAGAAAAACAAGAACAGTTAATTCATGAACTGTTTACACGTCTGGACGAACAAGGTTTAATCGAAGAACGTGAAACAATTCAACCTTTCTGTGTTGATGACAATATGTTCTTGGCAGACAGACAAATGATTGGAACGTGTCCAAAATGTGGTTTCGACGGTGCACGTGGCGACCAATGCGATAAATGCAGTGCAACATATGAAGCAACAGAATTATTAAATCCACGCAGCACAATTTCAAACAGCACAAATATTGAATACAGACCAACCAAAAACTTGTTTTTCTTGGCATCCAAAGTTGAAGATTCATGGAAAAAATGGTTAGCAGAACACGCGACAAAATGGTCTAAATCCGCGGCATCTATTGCACGTGGCTGGGCAAACGAAGGACTGCGTGACACATCAATCACACGTGATTTACCATGGGGAATTCCTGTAAACAAACCAGGATACGAAAACAAAGTGTTCTATGTCTGGTTTGATGCACCATGGGGATATGTTTCTATTTCACAATACGCAAATGAAAACTGGGCTGATTGGTGGAAAAATCAAGACACACACTATGCACAATTTATGGGCAAAGATAATGTAAAGTTTCATTCAGTTTTCTTTCCAGAACAACAGTTGGCAATGAACGACAACTGGAAAACTGTTGATATGTTAAAGGCAATGAACTTTTTGAATTTCGAAGGTGGAAAATTCTCAAAATCACAAAAACGTGGAATATTCTTGGACAGTGCTGTTGAAATTGCACCGTCTGATTGTTGGCGTTACGCATTATTGGCCAGTGCACCTGAAACAGACGACACAGATTTTACAGTGTCACGATTTGCAGATATTGTTAACAAAGACTTGAACGGTATGTTGGGAAATTTTGTAAGTCGTGTTTGCAAATTAACACAGAAAAATTTTGGTAATATTGTCCCAAAGGCAGGTGATAAAAACACCGAACTGGAATCAGAAATAAATGCAAAATTATCAGAATTAACAAACGCACTGGATGCGTGTGAATTCAGAAATGCAATTACTGCGTTACGTGGATTATATGCAATTGGTAATGAATATATGACCAAAATGGAACCATGGGCATTGGTTAAAAATGGCGATTTGGACAGTGCCGGTACTGTATTAAATGAATGTATGCAGATGATTGATTTGTTTGCACGTGTATCACAACCAATTATCCCAAGTGCTGCGACAAAAATGCAAAATATATTTAATCCAACACATGATTTGTCTTGGCCAAGTGCATACGAACATCGTATAAATGATGGCGATGAATTTGTCGTGCCTGAAAACTTGTTCAATCGTATTGACGATGAAACAGTTGCAATGATTACAGAAAAATATACTGCAAAAAAAGAAGACAATTCACCAAAACCAATTGTTGCTGAAATTATCGATGTAAAAAATCACCCAACACGTGATGATTTGCACATCTTGTCTGTAAGCACAGGTAACAATGAAAACATACAAATTGTATGCGGTGCACCAAATGTACACGTTGGTATGCGTGGCGTTTTGGCACCAGTTGGTTGTAAATTACCAGGTATGAAAAAACCAATGTCACAACGTACAGTCGCAGGTGTTGAATCATTCGGTATGATGTGCAGTGCATCAGAACTGGGGCAGGGCGGTGATAACAAAAACATCATTGAACTGGGTGCGGAATATAATATCGGCGAAGAATATAAATAATATGTCTGACACACGTCTTGTTTTGCTGTCTTGTTGTGCACCATGTTCGTCAGGTGCAATTCAACAACTGGCAGAAAACAAAATTGATGATGTGTCTGACTTTATTGTCTTGTTTTATAATCCAAATATTTTCCCAAAATCTGAATATACTAAACGTATGCAAGAACAGATTAAGTACTGTGAAAAATTAGGGGTAAAATATGCGGTGCTGGAATACGACCATGATGCATGGCGTGATGCGGTACGTGGATATGAATCAGCCCCAGAACGTGGCCCACGCTGCAGTTTGTGTTTTGAATACAGATTTCGTCGTGCTGTAAAATTTGCACGCGAAAATGGATACAATGCGATTGCAAGTGTTCTGGGTGTATCCCGTCACAAAAGTCAATCACAGGTGGACACATCTGCACAAAATGTTTGTGATGATATTAAATATATACCTGTCAAATGGGACGAAGGTCTGCGTGTTCAAATAAACCGTGAATCAGAATTTTATCGCCAGAATTATTGCGGATGTGAATTTAGTATCAGAAAGATATAAAAAAAGCCGGTAAAAGCCGGCTTTTTTATTATTAATACATTGTTTGCAGAACGTGTTTGTTCTTGTCCAGATTCGATAACATTTTACCACTGCCACATGCAACACATGCCAATGGGTTATCAACCAAGAACACAGGCAAACCAGTTGCCATACGAATCGCAGTATCCAAACCACGCAACAATGAACCACCACCTGTCATCGCAATACCAAAGTCTGCAATGTCAGCAGATAATTCTGGTGGTGTTAATTCCAATGCCTGACGAACAGTGTTTACAATTTTTGATACTGTTTGTGCCAATGCAGATGCGATTTGAGATTCTGTAACAACCGCTTCCCTTGGGGTGCCGGACATCAAGTCACGACCCTTTATCTTCATTGTTAATTCTTTGTCTTTATCTTTTGGAGGAATTGCATTACCGATTCTTTTCTTGATTTCTTCGGCAGTATTTTCACCAATCAATAAATTCTTGGATTTGCGTACAAAGTCGATAATATCAACGTCCATCTGATCGCCAGCAGTACGTACAGCATTTGAATAAACAATACCACCCAATGACATAACTGCAACTTCTGTTGTACCACCACCAATATCCAAAACCATTGAACCAACAGGCTTTTCAACTGGCAAACCTGCACCAATCGCAGCAGCAGTTGATTCTTCGACAATATATACCTTGCGTGCACCAGCAGCATCAGCTGCTTCTTGGATAGCACGACGTTCCACCTGGGTTGCACAAGATGGCACACAAATAATAATCAATGGTGCCGCCAATGGACTGCGATGATGAACCTTGCGAATAAAGTACTTAATCATTTCTTCGGCAACTTCAAAGTCTGCAATAACACCATCACGCAATGGACGTACAGCAGATATCGTGCCAGGTGTACGACCGAACATTTGTTTCGCTTCTGTTCCAACAGCCAAAATTTCCTTGCGTCCAATTAAACGATTTTCAGATACGGCCACCACAGATGGTTCGTTTAAAACAATTCCACGCCCCTTGACATAAATCAATGTGTTTGCGGTCCCCAAGTCAATCGCCATGTCCGCAGAAAAAAACTTCATCAACCAGTTATACATAATCAAACCCCATATAAAATATTGATTTTTTTGAACTATAAATCACGATATGCAAAAAATCAAGGCGTGCCCACAAATTTATTTGATTTATTGTATATTGTGGTAATATAGCCACATTATGATAAGAGATACTATAAAAAATCATTCTGACTTTCTGGCGGGTGAAAACGACCCGACTGCACGTTGTGCATATTTTTTAATACGTGCCAAGACTGCAAAATATCCAGATGATGCCAGATATGGATTAATCGTTACAAAAAAAAGTTTTAAACACGCCGTTGACAGAAATCGTGCAAAAAGATTAATACGTGACTGGATTGCATTTAACGAAAATTTGTTGCGTAATGACTGGGATTATATTTTTGTTATTCGACGCGATATTTTAAACGCAGACCGTGAATCCGGTCGTACCGCCATGCGTAAGGCGTTACATTACTTAAATAAACAAGAAATCAATGCTTAAAAAATTCGCAATCTGTATGGTTCATATCTACCAATATGCAATATCACCGATTATCGGTGGACGGAACGCATGCAGATTTACACCAACATGCAGTGAATATACAAAACAAGCAATTGAAAAATATGGCGTTGTGCGTGGTATAAAAATGGGGCTCAATCGTATTTCTAGGTGCAGACCAGGTGGCGGGTTTGGATACGACCCTGTACCTTGACAATGACGCTGATTATGGTAAAATTTAATAAATGCGAGATAGATAATTAAAACAAAAAGGGATAAAAATGTCTTTTCGTGCAACCGTTGAATCTATGTCAAAAATCATGGACGATATGGGAATTACAGAACTGAACTTGGAACGCCAGTTTTTATTTGGCGTATATCGCAAACATATTCATTTATCTAAACAACAGGTTGCAACAACTGTTGCAGTTGCACAACCAGATGCAAAAGCAGATGCACCTGTAACAAAAAACACAATCAATGGTTATGCATTAAAATCACCAATGGTCGGGGTTGTATATCTGGCCCCAGAACCAGGTGCAAATACTTTCGTTTCTGTTGGCAGTACAGTCAAGGCTGGTGACACTGTTGCATTGGTCGAAGCGATGAAAACTTTCAACCCAATCAAATCTGACAAAGATGGTATTGTAAAAGAAATCTTGGTAACAGATGGGGCGGCTGTTGAATTTGATCAACCATTAATTGTTATTGAATAATAAAGTTATGTCACAAATAAAAAAAGTTTTAATTGCCAATCGCGGTGAAATCGCACTGCGTATCATTCGTGCATGTCGTGATATGGGTATTCGTACAGTTGCTGTGTATTCGACTGCAGATAAAGATGCAATGCATGTACAGTTGGCAGATGAATCTGTATGTATTGGTCCAGCACCTGCACGTGATTCTTATTTAAATGAATCTGCAATTTTGACTGCTGCGTTATTAACAAATTCTGATGCAATTCATCCTGGTTATGGTTTTTTATCCGAACGTGCTGACTTTGCACACAAGGTTGAACAACATGGTATGATTTGGATTGGCCCAGAACCAGAAATGATTACAAAAATGGGCGACAAGGTTAATGCTAAAAAAACTGCTATTGAATGTGGTTTACCTGTGGTACCGGGGTCTGATGGCGAATTAAATTCTTTGGAACACGCATTGGATGTTGCAGAACAGATTGGATATCCTGTTATGTTAAAAGCATCTGCGGGCGGTGGCGGTCGTG
>JAZRGB010000031.1:0-21467 GCA_045643965.1 Candidatus Enterousia sp.
GGCCCAGTGTAAGCCAAATGCGGGTAAAAAATTTGTCGGCTGGTCGTTGCCTTATTATTCAAGCAGGACATTTGGTGCTGGCAGTGTAATTGATTGGCTGAATATCATCGTTGCACGAAATGAACAAGGTATAGAAAATCCGTCTGATGATTTTGTCGCGGTTTATGAAGACGTGGTGGATGTGAATTATTATTGTTCTGTATCTGATACGCTGCCAACATATACGAATCAGTATTCTGCAAATACAACCAGTGCACCATTGCGTCAATCTGGGTGCAGTTATGATACTAAGAAATATGAACTGTTCGGTTGGTATACGCCATTTGCAGCGGACGAAGTGGCGAAATTAAAATCTTATTCATTTGATACAAAATATCCTGAATATTGGGCGGTAATAGAACCTATGTTCGTCAGTCAATCTAGTGATTATGCGCTGGATAGAAATGTGTTGTTTGTATTAGCAGGAATGTGGTCAATGGAGCCTGGTTCTAGCAGTGATATGGGTGTGAATTATTTGGCGGAATTATTGCAAAAGCATTGGTTTATCAAAGGTTATACAACAACATTAAGTTTGTCTGGTAATACTAATTTGTATGCGTTTTATACCGGTAAACCGTATTTGTTGGATTTTGATTGTGGTATTGGTGAGTATGAATTCTGGGATGACATGAATACCGGATATTATGGTGCGACACAAAAACTGTGCGATTCGTGTAGGCTAGGTGGTTATAGTAATGGAAGCGTTTCATTTGTTGGGTGGGAGATTGATGGTAATGTTTATGAACAATGTGAACCGTTTGTTTGGGAATGGACACAGAACAAGGTCGCAACTGGTATTTATCAGTATGATATGACTGCAAACTTTGATTGTGGGGCTGATGGTGTGTTGTCATCTGGTGATGCAATTGTGAAGAATAATGCACGTGGCAACAGTACAAATGCTATTCCGCTGAATATTACCGCACAGTGTAAGCCAAATTCGGGTAAAAAGTTTGTTGGTTGGTCGAATAATGGAAAAACATATAATGTTGGACAGACGTTGAATTGGTTGGATTACGTTGGTGAATCTCTGATTGAATTTACTGCGGTTTACGAAGATGTAATTGATGTTAATTATTATTGTTCTGCAGCAGATGCAGTACCAACTTTTACAGAACAATATCCGGCTGATACTACAAGTGTGACAATGCGTAAATCTGGGTGCAGTTATGATACGGGAACTTATCAGCATATGAACTGGTTTACGCCATTTACAGATGAAGAAGTCGCAAAACTGAAAAGTTATTCGTTCCATACGAAACATAGTGACTTTTGGGCTGTCATAGAACCTACGTTTGTTAATCAAAGCAATAGTTTTGTAGAAGACTATGATATTGTCTTTATGATGGCAGGGTTATATGCTGGTCGTGGGCTTGATACAAATGATGCTGGAGTAAAGTATTTGACGGAATTGTTACAAAAGCATTGGTATTTTATAAGTGAAACGTCCACGATACCGGTAACAGGTAATACGAACTTGTACGCGTTTTATGTTAATTATTTATAGGTTAAAGAAATGATAATGAAAGCGATTAATTTATTTTTATCTTTGTCATTGTTGTTTGTGTCTGTGGCTGCTGCGGACGTGTTGCCTTTACAGTGTAAAAGTTCTGAGCGTAATACGATTTTTGCGTGTGATGATTGGTCCCAGGTGGCACCGAATGGTGTTGATGATGAATATTTTATTATGTCGCCTTGCGTAGCACCGGATGGGTATGCGTTTGGTGGTTGGCAAATTGGGAATATGCCTGCTGTTTTGAATGTTGCAACATTTTTTAATACTATAAACAATCCTGATGTTTCAGAGCCTGAGATTATTGGTGATATTAAAATGGTGCCAAATTGGGTGCCGCTGATTGATGTTGATAATTTTTCTGTAAAAGAATCTGTTCTGGGGGTGATGTATAATCCAGAAATAAACAAGATTTATTATGAATTTCCGTCTGGTGGCATGGTTGTAAACCCAATATGTTCTGCAGAAGAAGTTGGAGATGGTACTGCGACGATTAGTGTTATGGGGGACGTAGAAATTATGCCAACTGCCAGCAAGGCTGTAGATTTATCTAAACCTGGTGATTATTGTTGGATTGGAATTGAATCGCCAGATGCGGCGGGTGTGAAATATATTTCTTTTGGTAGTTATAGTGATTGTAAATCGGAGTGTATGGAAATCCCGTTGATGGTTCCTATATACAGATATGCAGAACCTGAAATTCAGTCGGTTGTGGATATGATTATGTCACAAATATTAACGATTATGTTGGGAAAATAATATTGGGAAAAGGTGCCTATGGTAAAGCGGGTTGATTCGGTTTATTATGTGTATGTCGTTTGGGGCATATGCAATAAACACAGATTTTAAAAGCATAAGAATTCATTTCTTTCGTAATTTGTGTGGCTGTTATGCCCCGCCTTTGTTTAAAAAAACTTGAAATTTCATAAATTTATACTACAATTAAATAGAAATGATTAATAACTATAATATCTTTTCTGTGTTTCATCACGCCCATTTGGGTGGGTATTAGCATATTGTATTTTTTGTGATATAATTGACACGATATAGTGTCGTAAGATTTCGTATTTTAAACATAGGAATAAAAAATGGATTTGAAACCAACAAAACCTTTGTCGGGTTTTATAGAATTGTTACCAGTACAACAACGCTGTTTTGACTTTTGTGCGGCACGTATGTTGTCTGTGTTGAAAAATGCTGGATTTAATCAACTTGATTTGCCTGCTATTGAACGTGCAGAAGTGTTAACAGATAAAGATAACTGGGACGAAATAGAAACACAGATGTTCTTGTTTCAAAAGGGCGATACAAAAATGGGGTTGCGTTATGATGGAACTGTTGGGTTGTCGCGTTATGTTGCAGGGCACCTGAATGATTTAGTGTTCCCATTTCGTGCCAGCCAATTTTCAAAGCGTTATCGTGGCGAACGTGCACAACGTGGTCGGTATCGTGAATTTTATCAGATGGATATGGATATAATGGGTGTTAACTCGTTATCAACTAATTATGATGCGGAAATTATTTCTGTTATTCAACGTACTTTAAATTCTGTTTCAGAATTTATTGGCGATAGTGCGGTTCGTATTGGGTCGCGACCATTTTGGGATGCGTTGTTTGATTATTTGGGAATGACGGACAATCAGAAAAAAGAAGTGTTCGTTTTAATCGATAAAAAAGATAAAATGGGCGAAGATGACTTTGCCGAAGGTTTAAAAGACGCGTTAGATGACGCAAAAAAAGAAAATCAGATTAAATCTGTATTTACAAATGGTTATTCTGCGTTCTTGAACAAGTCTGATAAGTTGGATGCGGCAATTTCGGAACTGCAAGATTTTATGAATACACTGGATTTGTTCGGTGTAAAAAATGCAGAAATTGATTTGTCGATTGCACGTGGATTGGCTTACTATACAGGTCTGGTTTTTGAATTTAAGTCATTAAAATATCCAGAACTGGGAACTGTGGCTGGTGGTGGTCGTTACGCTGATTTGGCGGGTAAGTTCAGCAAGACTAAGATTATTGGCGTTGGTGCGGCAATTGGTTTTTCAAGAATCTTTGTTGCTTTGATGGAATCTGGTTCGATTGATTTAACACAATTTGAATCACCGGTTGATGTTGCTGTGCTGTGTATGGGAAATGAAAATTTATCATATGCTGTATCTGTTTTAAATGCTTTGCGTGATGAAAATGTTGTGTCTGTGGCGTATTTGGATGCAGAAAAGAAGTTTAAAAACCAAATTGAATATGCTGACAAAATAAAATCTAGATTCAGTATGATAATTGGCGAAACTGAGAAAGAAAATCAAGTTGTTGCGTTGAAAAATATGGCATCTGGTGAACAAGTGGCCGTGTCTGTTGTTGATGCAATAAAAACTATAAAGGCAATATAATGATAGTCGAACAAAAATTAAAAGATATTCAAACGCGTTTCGCTGATATCGAAGCACAGATGAATTCTGGTAATGTTGCTGGGGATGAATTAACTAAGTTGTCCAAGGAATATTCCAGATTGTCAGAAATTATTCCGCTGATAAATGAATATTTTCAGATTGTTGCGGGTATTGCAGATGCACGTGAAATGCAAAATGATGCAGAATTACGTGAAATCGCAACAGAACAGTTGCATGATCTGAATCATTTGTTGCCTGATGTTGAAAAGAAATTGCAAATTGCGTTGTTGCCACGTGATGATGCGGATGATAACAGTGTTATTATGGAAATTCGTGCAGGTGTCGGTGGCGAAGAATCTGCATTGTTTGCAGGTGATTTGTATAATCAATATAAATCTTATGCCTTGCGTCAGGGCTGGAAGGTAGAAGTTATCGAAGAAAACGCAACATCGTTGCGTGGATATAAAGAAATTGTCTTTAAAATTGATGGTGCAGGTGCATATGGTCGTATGAAATTTGAATCCGGTATTCATCGTGTACAACGTGTGCCAGAAACAGAAGCAGGGGGCCGTATTCATACCAGTGCAGCATCTGTGGCTGTTATGCCAGAAGCCAAGGAAATCGACGTTGTAATCGAAGATAAAGATATCCGTATTGATATTTTCCGTGCGTCTGGGGCGGGTGGTCAGCACGTTAATAAAACGGATAGTGCGATACGTATTACGCATTTCCCAACAGGTATTGTTGTAACGTGTCAAAATGAACGTAGTCAGTTGCAAAATAAAATTGCAGCGATGGCAGTGTTGCGTTCTAAATTGTACGAAAAACAACGTATGGAACAAGAAAGTGCAAGTAATGCATCACGTCAGTCAATGGTTGGATCTGGTGATCGTAGTGAAAAAATTAGAACGTATAATTTCCCAGAACAACGTGTGACAGATCATCGCATCAAATTAACATTATATAAGTTGGATGATATTTTGGCTGGTGGTGCAGGATTGGATGAAATGATTGACGCACTGATTGCTGCGGATCAATTAGAGCGTTTGGCAAATATGGAGTGATAGTGTGCGACGTCGTGCAACGATAAAAGCTGTTTATACATTGTGTGAAAGAGCACTTGGTGGGAAAAAGCCTGCTGAATATTCGCTGTATGAAAAGCAGTTGCGTTTTCAGCGTAGTACATTGCGAAATTGTTGGCAGTCGTATGATAGTTTTGTGTTGTATCAAGCAAATGTTCGGGATTGGATTTTAGAGTTCGAACAAAAGGGCGGATTTGATAAAATTATCGCCGATACTTGGCGATGGTGTCTGGGTATAAATAAAAAGTTGCCTGTAAGGATTGTGAAGCAACGCTAATAAAAAAACCGACATTTGGCGGTTTTTGTTTTTTTTAGAACAGATATTTTATGTTTATGTTTCCAAACCAGCCGTATATGTCGCCGTCTTGACGTCCGACAGTGGCGTGAACGTTTGTGTTATAGAAAGTTTTTTCGATGCTTATTGAATATTCAAAATAATCTGTGTTGTTTAAATTGAGTGTATCTATGTTGTTAATGATTGTGTTATCATTGTTGGCAAATGTCATAACGTATTTAATATTTAGTTTGCCGAACCAGTCGTTGGCAATGTGTTTAATTGCCTGCAGTTCTGGTGACAGTTCGAACATGTTAAAGTTTTTGTTGTTTATTTTATCGCCAGATACAGATGTATAGTCTTTTGATTTTATCCATGTGTATTCGGTGTTTATAACAGGACGCAAGACGAAAGTATCGTCCAGTGCAATGTCATAAGAAATGCCTGCGGCACCACTGAACCAAAAGTTTGTATAATCGTCTGTACCGAATTTATTGTCAGATGAACTGTCAAATACACCGGTGGTTATGTTTGTATTAATGCTAAGTTTTTTGTAATAAAAACCGTTAAATATACTAAGGTATCCGCCCTGGGAATTTGTGTGTAAGTCGTTGTTGTGTTGTTTGCTGTGTGCATAGCCTGTGCTGATTCCCCAATTGTGTGTAAATGATCTGATGTTGGATTTGTTGCCAGATAGCCCGGCGATAATCAAATCGTTTTTGTTTTTAATGGGTGACAGGTTGTCGAATTTTGATTTGTTATCTGTGTGTTGCCAGTTTAACCATATGTTGGATATTTTACTGAAAGGTGTGTCGCCACCGCTGCGTCCCATTGTGCCATCGTCATTAAATTCGCCATACATTAATTCTGTGCCGTACACTGGTGCGTGTCCGTACATGTTTGCGGTGTTAATGTTGGGTTGGTCTTTTTTGTTGTTGAATATGTTTTTATTTTGTAATCCAAAACTATTAAATGCGTTTTGTGTGATTGTGTGCTGAAAAGAGTCGATGTTATGTGCGGTTATTGAGTTTGCCAGTGCGTGATGTGTGGTCTGGTTTGCGTGTGCGTATGTGCATACAAATAGACATAATCCTGCGACTGCGATTTGTTTCATAAGGTGACTCCTTCGCTTTTAGGTGTTGTATGTATTATATCATAAAAAATAGTAAATTTAAAATCTTATTGATTTTTATTGTGAAATAGTTCTTTTTCGGGTAATATAAGTGCTGTTATGGAAAAAGAAAACGAAGAGTTTATAGATAGACCGGTCGTTATGGTTGGTTTAATGGGGGCAGGTAAGACCAGTGTTGGTCGTGCTTTGGCACGGCGACTGGGGATTCCGTTTGTTGATTCTGATAAAGAAATAGAGGCGGCGGCTGGTTGCAGCGTTGTGGATATTTTTGCAATGTATGGCGAAGAAGAATTTCGTCGTGTAGAACAGCGTGTTATTGAAAGAATTTTGGATACTCCGCCGGCGTTAAAGGTTATTTCTACGGGCGAGGGGGCGTTTATTACGCCTGCGGTGCGTCAGATGGTGTTGGACAGGGCGTTGTCTGTCTGGTTAAAGGCAGATTTGGATTTGTTGGTAAAACGTACTGGATCACGTGATACACGTCCGCAGTTGTTGAATACAGATAGTCGCAAAATTCTTGAACAATTAATAGCAGAAAGATATAAAACGTATGCTTTGGCGGATATAACTGTGGAAACCAAGGATGAAAATTTGCGTAAAACATTGTTTAAAGTGTTAAAGGGAATAGAAGAGTATTCAAATAAACAAGATAAGGAGTGAAAAATGGCTAAAAAGAATAATATATTTAAAGAATTTAGTTCTTTTGTTCAACGTGGTAATGCAATAGATATGGCTGTTGGTATCATTGTTGGTAGTGTTATGACCAGTGTTGTTAATTCGCTGGTAAAAGATGTTATTATGCCACCAATAGGATTGTTGATTGGTGGTGTTGATTTTTCACAATGGTTCTTTGTATTGGGTGGTGGTACGACGGGTGCGACGTATGAAACGATTGCTCAGGCTCAGGCTGCTGGTGCGACTACGTTGAATTTGGGGTTGTTTTTGAATTCTGTGGTCAGTTTCTTTATAACAATGTTTGCGATATTCTTGTTCGTTCGTACGATGAATAAAATGCGTGACAAAAAGCCTGCTAATACACATGCGTGTCCATATTGTAAGTCAAATATTAATAATGCAGCAACAAAATGTCCGTTTTGTTGTTCGGATGTAGAACCTGTTGAAGCTGGTGAAGTTGTAGAAAGTGACTTGAAAAAAGGGTTAAAAAATCTGAAAAAAGTTGCGACAAATGTTGCGTCTGATTCAATGTCTAAAATTAAAAAGATTACAAAGTGTTAATATGTATTTGTGATAAATTGAATTAATTTAAAAAAACGGGCTTTTGAGCCTGTTTTTTTTGTGTGTTGTATGTTTTTGGGTAGGGTGGATTATGTATAGTTTTTTATGATTGGTTGGTGTGTGATGTGGGCAAGGGATGGGTGTGTATAAAGGTTTGTTGGTGTAAAATTAGTTCTTTTGTGTGTTGGTTTTAGATATGGGTGGGCTGTTGGAGTTGTTGTGATAAATATAGAGATGATAAAGTTGTATGAAGTAGTTGTATAATTTTTATATTTTATTGTAAAAACACAAAACCCCAACAAACCCGCAGGGTGTACAATATAATAAAGGCGTATAATGTATATTATGTATAGTTTATAACATGTATGTCACGTATTTGTGTGGTTTTGTGTGTAATTGTATTATTTTGGTTTGTGTGCGACGAATTGAAAAAATTTTATAAGTTTTTTTATGGCTAAGATGTTAAAAAAATATTTTTGTGATGATCATCAGAAATATTTTTATCAGAAATATTTTTATATGTGTTGTTGTGTTTTATTTTTTTATTTGTGTCTTGCTGTGTTTGTTTGTGTTTATTTTGAAATTGTGTCTTATTGGTGTTGAAAAAATGTGTTTTGTACCCTATTCTGATCCTAAAAAACGCAAAAAACCGCAGATTTCTGCGGTTTTTGACCTAAAAACATGCTTTTTAAAGGTTTTTTTGTTGTTATTTTGTTGGGGGTGTTGTTTTTTTAAGTGGTTTTTTGTAAAAATCGCATCGTTTAACTATGCGTTCGGCCAGTTCCTGGGCGGAACTTTGTTTTGGACGTGGAACAATAATATCGGTTATGCCATATGCGTTAACACATGTGTAAATGATTTTGTTATTTACTGTTGGCATAAAACCTTGATCTGTTTCTGTGGTGCTTATTTCGCATTTTATTTTGCAGCCCCTGCATTGATTGGGTTTTGTTGTGGAAACTATTGAATATTGGATTCTGTGTTTTGGGCAAAAACTGGAGATAAGTCTTGCCAAGTCTATTGCGTTTTTCTTGTCTGCGTATGGACGTATGTTGTGTCGAAACTGGTTTTTATCGTAATAATATCCGCGTGGTTCATCGTTGATAGTTGGTATGAAGTGTCCTTTTTTTCTTTTGTGTTCCACTGCACCAAGTGTGCAGTGTTTTGGACAGCCGTTACATTTGTTTGTGTTAAAACCAAGTAGTTGTGTAAACATATTTATTTGGTCTTTTGTTTTTGATAATTATCGCATCTTTTTGTGATGGTATGCATTGCATACATTTTTGCGTGAAAGTCGTCGTAAAATGCGGGTGTTTTTTGCATTTCACCACGTGAATTTATGTATTTTCGTATTAATTTGTCGCCTATTTTCGGATAAAAAACGCCTTGGATTTTTTCTGAAGAAATCATACAGCGTTTGTTGCACCCAACGCAAATGTTAAAGTCTAGTTGTGTTGTAGGACGGTATGGGATACGTTTGTCTTTAAAGTGTGGGCATGACTGTGATATTGTTTTTGCACAGTTTATTGCATCTGTGATTGTTTTGTATAGGTGTAATTTGCGTTTGTTGCCTTGGGCGTCGATGTAATATGTTTTTACTTTGTTGTCAATTACAGGAAGGTATCCGGTACCGTTTCTTGTGTAATAGAATGCACTGACTGTACATAATTTTGTACAGCCGTTGCATTTGTTTGTGTTTAAACCGAGTTTTTGTGTAAACATGAAGTTTATCTTTGGTTTCTGTGTTTATAATTATCACATGCTGGTAAAATTTTTTCACGCAATAATTCGATTGCCTCTTCGGGTGATGGGCATTTTGTGTTTGTGTGATGTATATTGTTGATGTCGGTAAATTCTGTTATGTCGGCACCATTTATTTGTGGTGTGTAAAAGGAGAAAGGGACGATAAAACTGATTGTGTCGTCTGTTATAAGTTCTTCGGGTGTTGTGTCATCGACAACAACTTCTTTTATGCTTAATTTGCATTGTTCTGTGCAACCAAAACAACGTAAGATGTTTGTTTTCTTTTCTTGTATGTAACTCATGTTAACTGCCTTTTTTATTTTGTTTTTTGATAGCGTACGCATTCTTGTGTGCTTTGTTTGGCGGCCGCTATTGCTTCTTCGTATGTTTTAAATACTGTGTCGTTTATTGGTTTGTGGTTTACGGTTGCATGGTATTTATTTGTTAATAATGATTTTCTTGCACCCAGGACGCACAATAAATCGCAGCCTGTACAATATTCTGTATAATCGTTTGTGGTTTTTATGCACATATTATAAATCCTTTGTTATTTTTATATAAATATAGACAAAATAAATAAAATGTCAAGTTGATTTTAAAGGATTTGTATGATATTCTGCTGTGTATGAGATTAGATCAAACACTTGTTTTTCGTAATCTATACCCTACCCGTGCCAAAGCTGTGGCTGCGATTAAAGCGGGATTGGTGTCTGTTAATGGTAAAAAAGCGGAAAAACCGAGTCTGTCTGTGTTGGATACGGATGTTGTAAATGCTGGAAATCTGCCCTATTCTGTTGGTCGTGGTTCGTTAAAACTGTCTCATGCGTTGCAATATTTTATGATTGGTGTTCGTGGGTGCGTTTGTTTGGATGTCGGTGCCAGTACTGGTGGTTTTACAGAGGTTTTGTTAAAAAATGGTGCGATAAAAGTTTATGCGGTTGATGTTGGGACAAATCAATTGGTATCAGAATTGCGTAATGATGCACGTGTTGTATCGTTAGAACAGACGGATATTCGTGATTTGGTGCCGTTGTCACCGGTTGATTTAATTGTTATTGATGTTTCGTTTGTGTCGCTGACAAATATTATAGAGTGTTTGCCCAGATGGTCTGCCAAAACAATAATTGCGTTGATTAAGCCTCAGTTCGAAGTGCCACGTGAAATTTCTGCAAAGTGTAATGGGGTTATAAAATCGTCTGATTGGCATGATTGGTCGGTAAATCGTGTTACGGATGCTTTTTTAGATGCTGGATTTGATTGTTTGGGGGTTACAGAATCACCGGTCAAAGGTGGCAGTGGTAATACAGAATTTTTGGCGTGCTTTAAGTTAAAAAAATAATTTAACTTGTTTTGTTAACTGCTTGAATTTAAAATTTTATTTCTGATGTTATTGTATAAGAGTTTTTTTGTGTTGTTTGTGTTATATTCTTATCCCGAATAAACGTAAATATCCTTTTTTATCGATGCGTAAAAATGGGATACCAGTAGAATTGTCTGTTTTTTGTTTTTTTGCTTTTTTACGTTGTTTTTTTGCGTCTTGTTTTATGAAGTCTTCGGGATATAGTCCGATTTTGTTGGCAGCGGATGCAAACATGGAATATGTTTCGCGACTGACAAAGTCATAATAATATGGTTTGACTGCATAAAAGTGTGCGATGTGTATATGCTCTTTTACAAAATTGCGTTCAGATAGTTTGAATTTTTTATCGACGCTATAATAAGGGATACAATTATATCGTAACGGCAGTTCTAATATTTTCCCATCAAATACCGTGTTTAAAATATCTTGGTCTGGGTATGTTAATTTGCAATTTGTTTCCCATGGTGTGGGTGTCGTCCGAAGGTGTTGTAAATTTAATAACAATACCCCAGAGTTAATATATAAATCATGTTTTAAGTATTTTTCTTTGAATTCGCGTACGTATTGGCCGTTTTTATCGTTCGGGATATTGATTGGTGCCATGTCGCGAACTGCAGCAAGTGCGTGTTTTGAAATGTCAGTATTATATAATTCTGTCAGGTCTGATTGTATTAATGTGTCAGAATCAATGTATAATAACTTGTTTAATTTAGGAAATACGTTGTGTGCAAAAAGTCTATAGAAAATAACAGGTGACCATCTGGAATAATCATGATTTATATATGGGTTTTGCTTTTTTGATATTGTTTTCCATATTAAATTTCCATTCTGCCCGATGATTTTTTTTATTTTGCGGCGTCCGTGTGTGTGTGGTGCGACCATACAGTATATGTTAACAGTTGTGTTTGGAGACTTTGTTTCTATTAAAGAGTTAATAGACACGGCAGCCATTTTCCAAAAATTATTGTCAAAACAATATAATATATTTATTTCAGACATGATAAAAACCAACATAAAAATTTGTATCTGATACGCAGATATCTGCGTGGTATGTGTTTGCAGGACTCAATAAGAGTTTGTTTGGCCTGAAGTTGGGCTGTATTGTTTGCTTTTGGTTTAAAAATAGTTTCTATTAATAGATATTTGAAGGTATCATTATAAAATTTATACCAGAAAACATGGTCGTATTTGTCAATCAGATTTTCTTTGATGTGTTTAAAGTATGTTGTAAACCATGTGAAATTGTCGGCACAAAATTTTTTTGCTGTAATACTGTCGTCGTGAACACGATGGTATACACAAATGTTGCTGCATTCTGCACATGTTTTTGCACGATATGAAATATCCAACATAAATGTCAAATCGTCGCCGAACGATGTGAATTCTGGTAAGAATCGTGTGTCGCCAATTAGTTCGCGTTTATAGATGCGACGCCATATCCAAACCCATGAATGATTTTTAGGTAATAACAAGAAACGTTCTGGATTTTTGCTTAGTGCAAAGTTTTCGATTGAAAACATTGCCTTTGTGTTTGGTTTGAATTTAAATTCGTCGTTAACTAAATGTGCACGTCCGCCTGCCATGTCTGCACCGGTGGTTTCGATTAATTGTATTAATAATTCGATGGTTGTATCGGTATAACAATCGTCAGAGTCCAGAAAAGCGATATATTTACCACGTGCAACATCCAGTCCGGTATTTCGTGCCACAGATACGCCTGATTTTTTTGACAGTTGAATCAGTTTAAAACGTTTGTCGCCACGGATATGTTTTTGTATTGTTTTGACCGAAGCGTCAGTGCTGGCATCATCGATGATGATGCATTCCCAATTTTTTTCGGTTTGGGCGGATACAGAACAAAGTGCATCCCCAAGATATTGGTCGCCATTATGATTTGGGATAATAATAGATATAATCGGTTTCATTTAATGTGTTTATTCGTAATAGCAATCTTTGCTGTTGGTATATGTGCCGGTGCCATCTGATAGTGTAGTGTTGGCTGGTATATAACAATTTTCCAAAATGCGGATATCCAAGTAATCAGCCTTGTTTGAGACAGATATATTGTATGTTCGTAATTTGACGGTTCCAAGGTATTCTATGCCTAGACCTTCACTGGTGAGGCCGTGCCAAGAACATATGGTGACTAGTGAAGTGCTAAGTGCTTTTTTATAAGACGCTGCAACCTTGCCGCCGTTCGGACATGCTTCACATGTTGCGTTGTTGCCAGAGCATATACTGCCCAGAAGGCCGTATGATGTGTTTTTTACTGTTTCGCCCTTGCATGCTGTTAAATGGTAGTTTTCTGGGCATAGTTTGATGTCGTTATAGAGATAAATTGAGTTACGAACTGTTCCAACTGTAGGGTATGTGCTACATTTTGCTTCTGTGGCGTTTGTTTCTGTTGCCAGTGTTGCGGTTATAGCACCAAAAGCATTTTCGATCTTGTATACTGTAAATATACTTAAACTGATTAATCCATATAGTATTTTGCTGATTATTCTCATTTTTTCCAATCCCTTGAAACATTGTCGTGTTATTATATATTTTTTATGATTTTTTGTCCAGATATTTGTTAAAAAATCTTGAAAATTTGTGTAAAAATGGCTAGAATCCTGCAGAACAAATAAAATATAGGGATATAGTTATGGCAGATGATATCAAGAAAATCCATGAACGTGAAGCAAAATGGCAGAAAAAATGGCGTGATGCACGTGCGTTTGTGCCAAAAAATGATGGTTCAAAGCCTCGTTTTTATACTTTGGTTGAATTTCCGTTTTTGTCTGGGGCTGGGATGCACGCTGGGCATATGTTGAATTATTCTGGTGTGGATGTTTTAGCACGTTTTCGTCGTGCACGTGGATTTGATGTATTGTTCCCTATGGGATTTGATGCGATGGGAATTGCAGGCGAACATTATGCAACTAAAATTGGTCGTCATCCTGCTGATGTCGCTGCAGAATTGACCAAGACCTATTCTGAAATGATTGATCGTGTTGGTTGGTCTGTTAGTCCTGAAACTCGTGTTGCAACATCTGATCCTGAATTTATTAAATGGACGCAGTGGATGTTTATTCAATTCTGGAAAGCGGGTTTGGCGTATAAATCTGTTTTGCCAATGAATTGGTGCCCAAGTTGCAGAACAACGTTTACTAATGAAGAATTAGAAGATAATAAATGTCCGCGTTGTCATGGTGTAATCGAAAAGAAAGAAAAATTACAGTGGAATTTGGCGTTGTCAAAGTATGCTGATAAATTGCTAGATGGTTTAGCGGATGTTGATTTTGATGAGCGTATTAAAAAAGATGAGATAAATCTGATTGGAAAATCAAAAGGTGCAGATGTTGATTTTCGTGTTGGTGATGACGTTATGACAATTTATACAACACGCGTCGATACAATATTTGGTGTAACGTTCTGTGTTATTGCACCTGAACACAAAATGTTGGCAAAGTGGTTGGCTGAGGGAAAAATTACAAACGCAGATGCAGTGCGTCAGTATATCAAAGAGTCTGCCGCAAAAACAGAAATTGAACGAACCGATGCAACAAAAGAAAAGACAGGTATTCGTCTGGAAGGTATTGTTGCAATAAATCCATTTAACGGTCGTGAAACGCCTGTTTTTACATCTGATTATGTGTTGGCAGATTATGCGTATGGTACGATTATGGCTGTGCCTGCACACGACGGTCGTGATTGGGATTTTGCAAAGAAATTTGGATTGGAAATTATACCAGTACTGGCTGGTGGTGAAGCAGATAAAGTCTGGGAAGGTGATGGTGAACATATAAACTCGTCGTTCTTGGATGGGCTGGGCAAAGAGGATGCAATCGCTGCAGCAATTAAATATGGAACTGAACACGGTTTTGCACGTGGAACAACCAAGTATAAGTTAAAAGACTGGGGATTTTCGCGTCAAATGTATTGGGGCGAACCAATACCAATGATTTATTGTGAAAAATGTGGTTGGGTGCCTGTGCCGGATTCACAATTGCCTGTTATGCAACCATATATGTCTGATTATCGTCCAACAGATACTGGCGAAGGTCCGTTGGCACGTGCAGCAGATTGGGTAAATACAACCTGTCCGTGTTGTGGTGGGGCGGCAAAGCGTGAAACAGATACAATGCCGGCGTGGGCTGGGTCTTCGTGGTATTTCTTGCGTTATTTAGATCCAAAAAATAATCAGGAATTTTGTTCACGTGAACAAATGGAAAAGTGGATGCCGGTAACACATTATAATGGTGGGCATGAACATAATACCAGACACTTGATTTATTCGCGTTTTTGGCATCATGCATTGTTTGATTTGGGTTTGGTAAATACGCCAGAACCGTATGCAAAACGTACTGCCCAGGGGTTGTTGATGGGTAATGATGGTTACAAGATGTCTAAATCACGTGGTAATGGATTTATGGTGGCTGATTTGGTCGAATCTGTTGGTGCGGATGCGGGTCGTGTTTCTGTGCTGTCGTTGGGTCCATGGGAAAACAATACGATATGGACAGATGGTGCATTGGCCGGTGTACAACGTTTCTTGAAGCGTGTTGAAAGTTTGTCAGATAATTTGACAGATGAACCGATGACGGCTGAACAAGAACGTTTGATGAATAAGCTGGTTGCGGATGCAACAGAACGTTTGGAAAATATGAAGTTTAATACAACGATTTCTGCAATGATGGAATATATTAATGCGTTTGGTGGTCAAATGCCCCGCCCTGCGTATGAAACCTTGTTGCAAGTATTGAATCCGTTTGCACCGCATTTAACCGAAGAAATGTGGGAAAAACTGGGACATGCAGATATGCTGGTGTTTGAACCTTGGCCAACATTTGATGCGTCAAAGTTGGTTGAAACACAAATGACAATCGTTGTTTCAATAAATGGTAAGCGTGCTGCAGACTTTGTTGTTGCTGCAGATGCGGATGAAAATATGATTGTCGATGCGGCAAAGTCTGCTGCAGGTTCAAAACTGGACGGTTGTGAAATTATAAAAACAATCGTTGTTCCAAAGAAATTAGTGAACTTTGTTGTAAAGAAATAAAAAAATCCCCAAAACGGGGATTTTTTTATATATGTGTTGTTTTAAATGCTGTCGGCGTTTACCCAACGGCCGTCTTTTAACAAGCCTGGGGCCATGCCTTCGTTTGTGCGTAATGCGTCGATTACGCTGCGTGCCTTGGCAGCATCCATGTTGATAATACGAACTTTGAACAAGTCGCCTTCGTTAACAACTGCTGTTTCACCGTATGTTTTCATACGGTTTGCTAATGCATCTGCACTGTCTTGGGCGTAAAACGCGGCCAGTTGGATACTGTATGGGCCAGTTGCAGGTGCGGCAACAGTTGTTGATTCTGCTGGTGTTGTTGCAACAGGTTGTTCTGTGGCAGTTGTTGTGCCCAGTGTTGCGTTTTTGACCGCTGTTGACTGTTCTGGCATAACTTGAATCTGTACTTTTGCCTGACCGTTTAAGCCGATTTTTTGTGCGGCTGCAGGAGACAAGTCCATTAAACGTGTGTTTACAAATGGACCACGATTGTTTACGCGAACAACAACAGATTGACCGTTGTCCAGATTTGTTACGCGTGCAATTGTTGGTAATGGTAATGTTTTGCTGGTTGCGACCATTTGGTTGATGTCGAATACTTCGCCATTGCTGGTCTTTGTGCCGTTTAATTCGGCTGGGATAATACCTGCAACGCCTGTTTGGTTGTATGTCATGTCTTCGACAGGGATGTATTGTACGTCGTCAACTTTGTATGCAGAACCGACATAATACTTTGGTGCAGCAGCCATTAAATATGTGTCGTTCAAAGATTCTGATGCTGTAGCAGTTGTTACCAATTGTTCTTCGCTGAATCCGTCTGTGCCATAGCCAGCGTTACGACTTGTAGTGCTGAGATCCGCACAACCTGTTAATATTGCGGTTAATGCCGCCAAAGAAACTAGTTTTTTCATGATATAGGACTCCTTCCATTACATTTATGATTTTATTTTATCATAAAAAAGCCCTGTATTCAAATTTTATTTTTGGAATTATATTTTGCGGTCAATTAAGTATGCAATCGGCAGATATATTATGCCATATCCTGCAATCGCCAATGCTAGTATCCATATGCTTGAAATTGTAATCGCAGATAAGGCAAATCCCAGAATAGCAGCCCATATACCGAATGCCAGTATTGCACGGATTGTACGACTGTCGTGTTTTGCCAGTCCGCGTTTGTGGCACGCACGTCCCAACAGATAATTTTTAAGATATCCGCTGATAACGATGCCGATTGGAATTGCCAGGTATCCAACAACTGGGAACAGCGTTAGATATAAAACTGCAGCCACAGATAATGAAACAATGCTGGTTTTAACAGGTGTTTTAACATCTTGGGATGCGTACAGTGTTTTGTTATATATTTGACTGATTAACATAGCAGGCAATACAAATACTTGAATCATAATTGCCAATGCAACTGCATGTGTTGATTCTGGGGTCCATGCACCGTATTCAAACAAGAACTTTATAATTGGTTCTGCCAAAACAAACAGTCCTGCAACACATGGTAATATCAGCATCATAGAACGACGCAGTGATGAATTTTGCTGGATATAAACACTGCGAATATTATTGTTTGTCAGTGCGTTTGATATAGACGACATTAATACAGTGCCAACCGCCAGCCCAATCATAGCAAAAGGTAATTGTACAATTCTGTCAGAATAATACAGCCATGATACTGCCCCGCTTTGGAAACTGGCCACCAGTGTTCCAACGATAATTGTTATCTGATAGAATCCATTTCCAACAATACTGACCCCCAGACGTTTAAACATGCTGCTGATTTTTGGGGTCCAGCGTGGTTTTACCAGATACAGTCCGAAATGATTTTTGCGTATGCGTGACCACAGAACGCCAAATTGTATAATGCCAGACAGAACAACTGTGCCACCCATCAGGTATAATATGTGTGTGCTGCCAAACATCATCGCGAACAGTAATGCACATATTAACATTATATTTAATAGCACTGGCATAAATGCGGCCAGCAGGAATTTAGAAAACGCGTTTAATATTGCAGACAAGAACGCCGCACCACATATAAATATAACATAAACGAACATTATACGTGATATGATAACGGTCATTTCCATTTTGCCAGGTGTGGCATCAAACCCAGGTGCCAAAAACCATACGACCAACGGCATAAATATTTCAAACAGTATAGTTATACCCAACAGCAGTACCATCAGCCAAGAAAAAGCATTGCGTGCAAATTTTTCATCTTTCTGGGAATCTGTGTACATTGGGATAAAGATAGCAGATAATGCACCTTCGCCCAGCAAATCACGAAACATGTTTGGTAATTTAAATGCGGCCAAGAATATATCGGACATACGCCCTGCCCCCAAGACGCGTGCAATCAGCATGTCACGAATAAAACCGAATATACGACTGATGCCTGTCATGGCACCAACACCGAAAATATGTTTGCCTAGTTTCATAGTTTAGATTATACTGCGTTAAGTAAGAGAAAATCAAGACAGGAATTAAGATATGAAAAAACTTGTGCTGTTATCAATTTTGACTGTTGTGTTGGCTGGCTGTGCTGGGACGGACAATGCTGTTGTTGCGGATTTGCCGTTGACTGATATATATACCAAGGCATACGATGAATTTAACGATAAGAACTATGAAGAAGCCGCAGCAGAATTTTTAAAGGCAGAAACACAATATCCGTCCAGTCTGTGGGCTGCAGATGCGCTGGTTATGGCGGCGTATTCACAATATTTAGATGATGATTTTGCAGGTGCGTTGTTGGCGACTGACAGATTTATGCGTTTTCATCCAGGACATGCGGATGTTCCGTATGTAATGTATTTGCGTGGTATGTGCTATTACCGTCAGGTCAGCGATGTTCGTCGTGAACCTGGGATGTCGGCATACGCATTGCAACAGTTTCAAACATTGGCCAAGCGTTTCCCAAACAGTCCATATGCAAAAAATGCCCAGAACAAGATACTTATCTTGAAAAACTATATTGCTGGCAAGGTTATGTATTCAGCACGTAATGATATGAAAAAAGAAAACTGGGCCAGTGCGATAAATCGTCTGCAATCAGTTGTGACAGATGCACAACAGACTGTCATGACAGCCGAAGCGTTATATCGTTTGACTGAATGTTATACTGCGATTGGTCTGCCACAGCAGGCAAATGGTTTTGCAGAAATGTTGAAATTGAATTTCCCAGATAACGAATGGACAAAGAAGTTGAAATAAAAAAAATTCCCGTTTGGGGATTTTTTATTATTGAAAAAAAATGCGATTTCCAATAGAATATATGTTGAACTGACAGGGATGTCGGTTCGGGCCTTCACAAGCCTAACAGTTTCGGTGCAGAAGCATCGTAATCCGACGTGTTGTCGGTGCCTTTGCACCGTTATTTTTACCCCCGATTATGGTCGGGGTGCCGTTGGATATATATTGAAGTCCAATGGGATCACTGAACTGTTGATTGTGAACACCCCGACCGTCATTTTCTGTGACGGTTTTGTTTATGGGGTGCAATAATATACAGGTATTTGTTTTTTGTTTTTTTTTTAATCCGACAATACCTTGAAAAACAACATAACAAAAGGCAGAAAACTGTGTGTTGTTGTTCCCCGCCATTATGAAAAGGAAAAAAAAGGGACAGACGCATTTAATATGCGGGTGATGTGGGTGATTTTTTGCGGGGTTTGTGTTTGTCGTGTGGGGTATGCTGCCGAATCGTTCAGTGCGGTTGGTGCACCGGTTTGTGGTTATGGTATGTATCGACAAAATGGAACATGTTATGATTACGATGATGAAAATGACACGATATGTCAGGGGCGTAATATTTCAGGCACGTCTTGTTTAAATCAGTTTGTTAATACGTCATCAGAAATAGATGGTTTATACCCATTTGATGCAGGTTTTAGTGCTATTGGATATGCCACGAATTTTGAATCCAGTGTTGGTGGTGCGTGTGGTGGAAATGGTGTTGTTGGCACGTCTTGTTTAAATCAGTTTGTAAATGATTCTTCGACGATTCCGGGTTTATATCCATTTGTTGCAGGTTTTAGTGATATTGGTGCCCCAATGACAACATATACGACGATGCGTGATAATGACTGTTTGGGTACAATGGACGGATATTATGCAGTCAGTATGAATAAATTTGCAAAGTTAAGTAATTATAAGTGTACTGGGACAATGACACCGTATGAAATATTAAATGACTGTCAGAATATTGATATGTCGATTACAGATGCGACTGATACGCGTTCGCCACAGCATCCGGATAATTTTATGTGTGGGGTTTTGTGTGATGCTGGATTTATTTATACGGCTACTGGTGCATGTTCACAGTATTGTACATTCAATGGCAAGGTTCAGCGTTTACATATATTGCGTGATGGTGAACAGATTGATTTTCCATTATATACAGACGCATTAACAACACCGGCGGTGCATATACGTTTTTCAGATGAAAACACATGTCATTTGAATTTATCAACAGAATCTGCGACGGATGTCTTGAATATTAATTACAAAGGCAAACGTTATTACAGTACGAAATAAAAATGGGGGGAAAATGAAGGCGTTATTATCATTATTATTAATAACATTAACATTGTCGTGTTTTGCAAATGAAACAAATGTTGTTTGTCGCAGCAGTGGTTCTGTTGCACTGGTTTTGCACAAAGAAGTAAACGGCACTGTGTCTGAGAATGCGGACAATCATTGGGCTGTGACGTTGCCGTATGACGTTTTTAGTGGTGGTGAATTTGATGGGGCGGGTATTGATACGGTAACTGGATCTGCCGCGTGCAGTACGATATCTGTTAAATCTGCCCCGGATGGTTCCAGTTATAATGGTGGTGCAGCGGTGCCGGGTGATGTGAATACATTTGCCAGGATGGCGGCGGCGAACGCGGGCAACAAATGTTGGTGCAAGTTGGATGGCCCGATAACATCATGGTGGACATACGTTCATGAATATGCGGATGCAGATGCATGTGCCAGTGGTTGTACATCATATTGTGCAACCGGTTTTGCAACAAATACCCAGATGAGCAACGGTCGCAAAGTACGTAATGCCATAATAGACAGCGTGTGGTAAAAGAAAGGAGAAGAAATGAAAAAGATTTTAATCATAATAATGTTGGCCCTGGTACCGTGTGTTGGTGGTGCATTGACCATGTGCGTACGTGACAGCAGTTTGGTTGTTTCGCTGGATCAAAGTATTAATGGGTCAACTAATGGCAATAATGCGTCAGAAATGGTTTGGTGGGCGGAATTTTCATATGGTCGTATATATGGTGAAGCAACATGCCTGTCCGCCGCCGAAGGTGGCAAACCCAGTGGTTCGATGGGGGTAATAACAAATGCTGATGGGGTTATGTTATCCCAGGACGTACCATCTGGTCTTAAAAACAAGGATGCTGATGGAAATGACCGTGGATATTGCTGGTGCAGGATGACACACCCTGCGTCTTCGCGTTGGGTGTTCCACAACTCGTACTCCGCTTCGAATTGTGCGTCCTATTGTGCTCGCAACGCCCGCAGTAATGCCGCTTTGCGGTCTGGGCTGTTCGGGTCGGTCGGCAAATGATGTGCCGGAAAAGGGTCCCATGGCAAAAACGCAGTTTTTGTTATGGGCTGCCTGACAGCGTCAGGCCGTA
>JAZRGB010000032.1:0-10159 GCA_045643965.1 Candidatus Enterousia sp.
GATTAAAACCACCATTTGGTGGTTTTTTTTCATATTTATGATACAATATTATATCAAAGGGCAATTATGAAAACAGATATGATAAAAACTTTAAAGTTTGATATGGACGTAGAACATCGTTATCAGGCAATCTTGACCGAAATACAAGAAATATCAGACAGGAACACAGAATTGTTGGAACAATACACCAATGATTTGTCCCCTGTTCAAAATGAACTACGTGAAAACAGTACTAAATTAGAACAATTAACAGATGATATATGGGCATTGATACCATTTGACGAAGTCGCGTTTGAAAAATACGCCAATCAAATGTATCAAAATATTATGACAACTATTGTTAACGACACGACACTGTCTAATAATACAATAAATTTTGCCAATATGGACAATAAACAACGTGCTGATTTTGGCACACGACTGTTTCAAAAACTGGCACAAAGGTATGGCGAAAAAAATCATACAAAATTAAAATTTGAAATCAAAGACATAGAATCAGGACAAAAAAGCGGCGGATACGACTGGAAAAACACTATCAGTATTGCACCACACGAAGCCACTGATTTCACAAATTTCATATTAATATTTGCACACGAATTTTCACATTATGTCTATATAAAACAGCCACAAAAGACACCATTAACTGTACAACAGATAAATATTGCAAAAAAGCACTATTATTCCCCACCCAACTTATCAAATAAAAAGGCATTTGAACGATATAAAAACCAGCCATTTGAATTACCATCTTATAAATTGATGGATTATTTCACAGAACACAATTTTATTGAAAAACTGGCCACAGCAATAAGAACAAAACAAAATAACTTTTCACGTGACACAATTTAAAAACCGCCAAAATCGGCGGTTTTTTTTTATTCACAACAAACAGACGGATCTTTTTTACGACCACGTTTATGTGTATTTTGATATTCACGTCTTTGCTTGGTTATTTCATATAAAACAATACCTGTTGATGTGGCCAGGTTAAAACTTTCAACAACACCATACATTTCAATACTTACACACGCACTGCTGCGTTCAACGGCCAATGGACTGATGCCACGTGCTTCGTTACCAAACCAAACAGCCAAACGTTTTTGTGTAAAATCACCATGTTGTAAAACGACATTTGTTTTACCCTTGACGTACGGTGATGTAACAACAGATACATATTTATTTTTTTCCAAGTGGTCCATACATTCTTGGGTTGATTTAAACTTTTTAACAAATGTCCACTTAACCGCCCCCACCGAAGCCTTTAAAAGTGTTTTTCGATGACGCATATCGTCCCAATTATCTGGAATATTATTATTTGTATCAACGATATATAATTTTTCAACACCCAGCGCATTGATATTTCTGATAACAGTACCAATATTTTTTGGATCGCTTGGTTCTTCCAAGACAGCAATCAAATTTTTACATCTGTCTTTTTTTACAGCGTTTATTCTTGCCCTTAATCCTAAAACCATGGAAAAATCCTTTTGTTGAATCAGAAACAACTGTATCAACAAAATATATAATAGCAATCGATTTATTTTTTTGATTTTTTTGTTTTTTTGCCGCCTGTATCACCCAACATTTGCATCTGCATTTTCAGAATAATATCTTCTTTGGTCTTTATTTGCTGTAATAATCGCTCGTTTTCCTGTCGCAGTGCAGCCAATTCTTGGCGGCTTGTAACTGTCTGTCGTATCATTTGACGACTGCGTTTACGATTCAAGAAAAAAGCAAACATTGCCCCAACAACAGCACCAATTGTTGCACTGATAACATCAAAAAGTGTATCCATGATAACCATAGGATACACTTTAATATCAAATCGAATTAAATTCACTAGGCTTCTTTTCGCATACCAGTTTTTGGATCAATCCAAACTTGTTCATCTGCGATTTCCATCATCGGCATATCAGATTTACTATCAGAATACGCACGCACAACATGCGGTATAATTTTATTTTCTTTGGCCCATTCGTCCATAATACGCACCTTGTTTGCCCCCCAACACAACACACGATATTTCCACGGTTTTTTTGGTTCCATTTCTGAACAAAATACTGCATCAAAATTCATATCGCGTACCAGTGGACGTAATAAATAGTTTGCAGACGCAGACAACAAAACAACCTTGCGACCTGCATCACGTTCGCTTTGCACACGTTCTTTGGCCCAACCAAATCGATTACGTTTATGTTGTTTTATAAATCCAGCCACATACTTTTTTACCATTTTTTCATTTACAAAACGACGCATCATTTCACGCCACCAAATACCATCTGGATTAAAACCACGTGCAACCGCAGCAACCAAAATCAACGGCAAAAACAACCATGGACGCAAAGACCTGCGAAAACAATACTTTGCAAATTCAAAATTAGCATCATATGCAGATAATGTCCCGTCAAAATCAAACAATACAACTTCTGTTTTTTTCAGCATATATTTTTCCTTTTACTATTCATCCAATGCCATGATAAAAATACCCAACTTGTCCGCCTGTTTTATCACCGCTTCTTTATTTACAACAAAACATGTCTTGGTATTAACAACAATACCCTTTAAATGAGCAGCCGCAACAGCATTAACAGTATCAACACCAATCGCAGGAATATCGATACGCAAATCCTGACCCGGTTTTGTCATTTTTGCAAAGACACCACTAGATTTTCTTTTCTTGGCACGCATTTCAACCACACGATCAAGCATTTTTGCGGTACCTTCGGCTGCTTCTACTGCGATAACTTGTTTATCAACAACAACAGACGCCCCAATATCTTCACGGCCAATTGTATGTGACACCTGGATTGCACGTTCAATATTCTGCTTATCAGATACAGATGGTTTTGCACGCGTCTTGACCCCTGCCACTTCGAACGCAAGTTCTGGTGCTAAATCTTGGGCGGCCACAACTTCCAGTCCTTGTTTTTCCATAATTTTGTTTATCGCAATTGCCATAGAATCATACCCCCGTTGATATTTCAAAAAAGTAAACAATGCACGCAACGTCCAAAAATCAGGACGCAAATCAGATAAATCAGGATGTCCCAACGAACCGACAAAAGTAACTTTGGAAATACCCAAACGTTTTGCCATACGAATTGCACGTCCGCCACCCCCCAATCGAACAACCATATCTGGATTTAAGCGTTCATCATAAAAATTCTTTAACCCGATAACGAACACGTCCCAACCTGCCCGCTTTAACGCATCACGTGTTAAAAAAGGCAAATCATACGCACCTGCCACCAATGCAATTTTTTTATTATCTTTTTTTCGTTTCATACTTATATGGTACGAATAAATCAGACTGGAATCAAGTTACATTTTATGATAAAATACACGCATAAATAAAATAATAAAAACCGAGAAAACATGAAAAAAATATCTTACTTTACAATATTTATAATTCTGTGCAGTGCAACACATACATACGCATCAAATTACAATGATAAAAAGTTTAAAACAGAAGTTGCCACTGGTCTGGATATATTCGTTGCACCAACACTGGCAGAAACAACCTCAGATGACGCACCTGGCGAACTTGGGTTTGCAGTATATGAATATGCCGGTGCCGCCACAGACATCAATCAAAAAGTGTTTATTCCAACATCAATGTACATGCGTATGGGCGGTGGAATTAATTTAGATTTTGCAACAGATTCTGCTGATTATTTTGGGACATCCCACAAGGCAACCGACAGTTATACTGCACAAATTGGTTTGGGTTGGAATCTATCATCATACGTTCGCACAGAAATCGACTTTCAAACAAGCACATTAAAATTCCAGAATCTATCTGATAAACGTGCAACATATAACACTGTTGGTGGCATGTTATACTTTGATTTTGCACGCAGATATATACAATCTGGCGACATTACACATCGCAGAACATTTGTTCCATTTATGGGATTGGGTGCATCAATAGGTACATATGAATTTCAAGGCACAAATGGTGCAGACGGGATGGTAATTGCAGCACCACGTGCAACGCTGGGATTCAATGTCATGTTTAACGATTTAATTGGCATCGACATCGCATACCAATATCAAATGATGATTGGCAATGGATTTGGATGGGGAACATCAAACGGTGGTGCAAACAGTATCAGCAACCTGATGGCAACAATTCGTGCAAATTTTTAACCAAGGAAATATAAATGAAAACTAAAATTTTATTTGCAACATTATGTTTATTGATGCCTGTGATGGCAAATGCAGAAATTATATACCATGTTGAACAGGTTGAAATGCCACGCATCAAATCAAATACAGGCATTGATAATCATGCACTGTCCGATATGCGTCACTATTACATCGGTGCATCTTATAACTATACAATGTGGCAAGATTATACAAACGACATAAATATTTCACTGAACGGCAAAAACACATCTTCATTTGATATTGTTGCGGGATTGCGTTTGTATGATACTTTCAGATTAGAAGCAAACTATATAAACACAACAGCCAAATGGAATACATTTTCGTTTGATTCAAATATGGCGATGTTAAACATGATATGGGACGCCAGAATTGACAGCATATACCGTATGTTTAACACTCAAATGTTGGTCCCATACGTTGGATTTGGTGCTGGTGCTGCATGGAACAACGCAAACAACAATAACGAAATGAAACACAAAATATCACCTGTTATGTCCGTAATGGCTGGTATCGGCGTTGAATTTAATGATATATTTGCACTGGATTTTGGCTATAAATACGTCTATATGTTTGATGGCGACAATAACATCGTTTCAGACTTTACGCCAACCGCACATCAATTTCGTGCCGGTGCACGCATACATTTCTAAAGGACAGGTATGACAAGATGCCCATTTTTTGGTAAATGTGGTGGTTGTAAATACGATTTTACATCACCAGAATATCACGCACAAAAATTACAATCTTTGCCAGATGTTAAACCAACATCGGCCCCAGTATGGATTCCATCTGGGACACGTCGTCGTGCAGACTTTTGCTTTGCACCAAATCAGTTCGGTTTTTATGAATCAAAAACCAAAAACATCGTCAATATAGAACACTGCCCTAACCTGACAGATGGCATAAACAAAATTTTACCACAAATGCACAAATTACCATGGTGTGGCACAGGTGCCTGTCTGATAACAGAATGTGAAAACGGAATTGATATTGCGATAACATCAAACGTTCCTTATTTTACCCCAGAGTTTCGTGAATCTGCATTAAAATTACCGGCAATACGTATCACATGGAACGACAAAATTATTAAACAAACACAGCAGCCAATAATAAAATTTGGCGAACACACAACACAATATCCATCAAACGCATTTTTACAGCCCAGCGTCCATGGTGCTGACCAACTGCGTGACTTAGTAAAAAAACACGCTGCCAGACACAAAAAGATTGCTGATTTATTTTGCGGGCTTGGGAATTTTACTTTTTCACTGAACGCGACTGGCTTTGACATTGTTGGCACAGGAATCAACCGAGATTTATTTAAACACCCCCTAACTGTTGGCATGCTGAATCAATACGATTGTATTGTTATGGATCCACCACGTGCGGGTGCAAAAAAACAATGCATTGAACTGATAAAAAGTAACGTGACAAAGGTTATATACATATCCTGTAACCCACAAACATGGTTATCAGATACAGAAATATTAAAATCAGGTGGCTATAAAAACACAGTAACAATACCTGTTGATCAATTTGCAGGCAGTGGACACTGGGAAATATTTTCTGTATTTGAAAAATAAATAAGACACATCTTATTTTTCAACTTCATCCAAACAAGCCTGAAATATTTTAGCAAATTGTATTGGTGTTAAATTAGTTGCGACTAATATTTTTGCCAATGTATCACCAGATATCCACCTTGGCTGTCCACAAGGCGATTTTCTTTTACTGATATTAAATGTAGTTGCATCCAAACCACACAACACTGCCAACCCAGAACAAGACAACCCATTTTTATCCGCAATACGATTTATCGCCGTCCATAACGCAACATGATATTTTTCCATCAGTAAAACCCTTTGGCTATATATTACACACAATTTTTGCATAAACACAAGACCATTTCAAGACATACAACCACAACTTGAATCCCGTCCTGTATTTTTAAGCACAATATTATTTTTACTAGTCTTTAAACGAATCGTTTTAACAGAACTTATAAATACTTTTACCCAAAAAAAACACTACTTTTATGTAAACATATACACATAATCAACTTTCATTACAAAACCCCTGTTAAAACAACATGATATTAATTATAACATTATATTATGAATAATGTCATAGGTACCTTTTCTTAAAGACAAAATAAAAAAACACCCAGAAAACTGGGTGTTTTTATAATTTTACAGATAATTATTCTGCATCTGCAACTGGAGCTTCTTCAACAGTTGTTTCTTCTGCAACTGGTGCTGCTTCTTCTGCAACAACTTCTTCTGCAGTTTCTTCTTCTACTTTCTTAGAACCAAATGTCAAAACTTTACCAGCGACCAATGCTTCGATTTCGTCTTGTGACTGTGCAACATAGATTTTTACAGGCACAATAACATCTGGGTGCAGTGCAATTTTTGTATCAAATGCACCAACAGATTTGATTGGGGCACCCAACAAAACCTGTGCAGATTCAACAGTAACATTTGCAACTTCTTTTAACATACGTGCAATGTCGCGTGTTGATACAGAACCGTATAATTGACCTGTATCGCCAGCCTGACGAATCATGTACAATTTTGCATTTTTAACTGCATCTACATTTGCTTCGGCTGCTTTTTTTGCTGCTTCTTGACGTGCTGTCAATTCTGCTTTCTTTGCTTCGAACAATGCAACATTTTCACGTGTGAAACGCATTGCTTTGCCGTTTGGTAACAAATAGTTACGTGCAAAACCTGTTTTAACTTCGACTGTATCGCCAATATTACCCAGTTTTGCAATTTTTTCTGTCAAAATAACTTTCATAATCTGTCCTTATTGTTTTTATAAGTTAGGGATAACAATCCCAAATATTATTATACAAATAATTAGATTCTATTAAATGTGCGTGGTTGCGATTGCATAAGCAAGCACAACCGCCCACAGATGATGGAATATAATTATTTTTAACCCAGATTGTTGCGAACGAATGGCATCAATCCCAAATGACGTGCACGTTTAATAGCAGTTGCCAATGCACGTTGATCTTTCTGGGAAACACCACTGATACGACTTGGCACGATTTTACCACGTTCTGTGATATAATGTGACAAAGTTTTAATATCTTTATAGTCAATAACCTTGCCCTTTAAAGGGTTAGATTTTTTACGATAAATTGCTGCACGAACTGCCATTATTCTGCCTCCTCTGTGTTCTTTTTCATCATAATAGAAGGTGTTGTTGACAATTCTTCAACACGAACATTCAAGAAACGGATAACGTCTTCGTCGATACGAGAACGGCGTTCCAATTCTGCGATTTGTGCACCTGGCAATTCGATATTCAACATAACGTAATGAGCCTTGCGGTTTTTACGAATGATGTAAGCCAAGTTTTTCAATCCCCAGAATTCTGTAGATTTAACATCGCCACCCAATTCTTTGATGATTTCTGTAAATTTAGCCGCTTTTTCTTTTACCTGCGGTTCAGTCAAGTCCTGGCGGAAAACCAAGACGCTTTCGTAATAAGCCATTTTATTTCCTTTGGTTTATACAGCCGACGACACCATGTCATCAGCAGGAACGACACATATTATGTATAAATTCTAACAAAAATCAAGTATTTTTTAATATTTGTGGTCAAAACAAATCCCTATTGACACGATTTAGATAAATTTACTAAGATTCTATATATAAGTATAGCAGGCAGGGATTTACATTATATGAGCAAGCACTTTCATTTTGTTTTAAATCGTATGGCATTATTTACTGCCATGGTTTTTGCATTGGTGCTGTATTTCAATGCCGAATTTATGCAGATTGCAACCGCAAACATTTGGTTAAATGGTGTTATTATTGGCACAACACTGTTTGGGATTGGCCTATGCTTTGTCCAAGTTTTCCAGTTATTACCTGAATTCAAATGGTTACACGCATATACGACTGGTCGTGGTGTTATTCCAAAAACACCAAAACTGTTGCGTCCTGTGGCCCAGATTTTGGCATCACGCCCACGCAAGATACCGGCATCAACATTGGACAGTATATCTGATATGATATTGATGCGTTTCGAAGATTCACGTGAATCTGTACGATATATAACAAACATCCTGATATTTTTGGGACTGTTGGGAACATTTTGGGGTTTGATTTTAACGGTTGGCGGTTTTGCGGAACTGATTTCATCATTAAACTTTTCTGACGAATCAGTATTAGAATCTATGCAGACAGGAATATATAAACCACTGTCTGGCATGACAACTGCGTTTACCAGTTCGCTGTTGGGATTGGCTGGCAGTTTAATCATAGGTTTCTTAGGGCTGCAGGTTCAAATTGCCCAAAACACCATATTCCGCATATTATCTGACCATTTATCTGCCCGCACGACTGTTTCTGCAGCAGACGAAATCGCACGTGTTCTGCCAAGAATAAATCTGGCAACACACGAATTAACAAAAAGCGTTCAGACACTGGAACAAACACTGTCTGACGTATAACCAAAAAAGAAAGAGAGAGAGAGCACACAATGATGAACATCCGTTACCGCAGTCAAACAAATGCATGGCCAGGATTCGTAGATTTATTTTCGAACTTGGTTATCATATTGATATTCTTACTGATTATGTTTGTATTCCTGTGGACTACAACCAGTGTATTTAATAAATCCACTGGCACGCGTGCTGTTGCAGAATTAAAACAAGTAAATGCAGAACAGGCACAAACAATCGAAGAAATGGAAAACTATAAACGTGAAGCCAATCGTTTATTATTGATGGCACGTGACGAACTGGAAAGTGTTGACACAAACACCGAAGATTTGATTGGTGCATACGAAAAGAAAATTGCCTATTTGCAATCTGAAATAAACGAAAAACAAACAGAATTGACTGAAATGCAGGGTGCGATTAACGAATTAGCCACCCAATTAAATCACGCAAATATCAGTCGTGAACAATCTGTGGCACTGGAACAAGAACGCAAGGCATTACAAGACCAAATGTCCACACAATATGCGGAACTGACTGCCCAACTGGAAAAATTGCAAGCCGCCTTAGATGCCGCCGAAGAAAAATCACGCACCCAAGAAGTGGAATATATAGAAATGTCCAACCGTCTGAACAAGGCATTGGCGGACAAAGTTGCAGAATTAAACGACGTTTCAAAATACCAGTCACAATTTTACAAGGCTGTAAAAATGGCAATGGGTGATCGCACAACAATCACAACAGATGGCGACAGATTTATCGTCAACAGCGATATTTTATTCCCAAGTGGTTCGTACAAACTGTCTGCAGCCGGTAAAAAGCAATTAAAAGTAATTGCAAACGTTATCAAAGATATGGAAAACAAAATCCCATCAGATATTGACTGGATTATCCGTGTTGATGGTCACACAGATAAAAAACAAGTCATATCTGGAACACGCGGATACAGAAACAATACACAATTATCATTATTGCGTGCCAGTGCCGTTGCAGACGAATTGGCAGCCAATGGTGTATCAAAACGTCGCCTGATACCAACCGGATTTGGCGAAATGTATCCAATATCATTGGGTAATGATGCGGCCAGCCTGCAAAAGAACCGCCGTATAGAGTTACAATTAACAAACAGATAAAAAAATCCCCCGAACAGGGGATTTTTTTTATTCTTTTACTTTGTCATTGTGGGCACATCGACAACCAACAACGTACCACGCGGCAACAAATCTTTATTTGTTGCCGCGTGCGGTTTACGGCCTGACGCTGTCAGGCAACCCATAACAAAAACTGCGTTTTTGCCATGGGACCCTTTTCCGGCACATCATTTGCCGACCGACCCGAACAGCCCAGACCGCAAAGCGGCATCACTGAGGGCGCTGTAAGCACAGAAGTCAGCACAAGAGGACGCACAATTCGAAGCGGAGCACGAGTAGCGGAACACCCAACGCGAAGACGCAGGGTGCGTCATTTTGCACCAGCAATAGCCACCTTCTTTTTCGCCACCACCAGCATTCAAATCAGTATTCACAGTTCCCT